>JBLMXA010000083.1:0-4469 GCA_050257515.1 Acidobacteriota bacterium
CGGCGGCGGCTCTTCCTTCTTCTCGAGCTTCGGCGGCTGCGTCTTCTTGAACACCGCGCCGGCCCCCGCGACGTCGAGCGCGACCGACTCGGTCAGCGCGATCATCCGCCACTCGGAGCCGTTCTTCTCGAACACCGCGAACGCGCGCAGCGGCAGCGGATCGTCGTCATCCGCGAAGCGGACGACCGGCGCGGTCACCCACGCGAGCTGGCCGTCCTTCGTCGCCGACGCGGTGCGATCGCCCGCGATCACCTCGCGGACGTTCTCCTTCATGCGGTGCTTCCACAGCTTCTTGATCTCGGCCTTGCCGCGCGTGACGTCGCCTGCGCCGGGACCGATCACGACGGCGTCGCTGCGGCTCGCGAGGTCGTCGCCCCACAGCTGCTGCGACGCGAGGCCCTTGTCGAACCTGTCGACGGCACCCTGCGCGCTCGCGTCGACCTTCGCGATGCCGGTCATCGCCGGAGGCACGACCGCCTCCTGCTTGAGCTCCGCGCGGATCGTCCTCATCGCCGGCGTGCGTGCGAGCGCGGCGACGTTGACGAGCCAGATGTCGTCGGCGTTCGACAGGATCGCGGTGACCGCGAGCGACTCGCCCTCGGTCTCGACGATGTCGACCGCCCACGCCGAGCGGCCGCCCGGCGACGGCACGACGGACAGCGCCGTCGAGTGCAGCGCGGGCTTCTTCTTCGCCTTCGGATCGACGACCTGCTTGAGCGCGACGAGCGCGTCGGCGCGCGTGCCGAACACGTCGGCGCGGCGCGGCCCGAACACCATCACCTGCGCGTTGATCGTCGGCTGCAGGCTGTCGGTGTCGGCGTGGCTGACGTCCTCGTAGATCTCTTCGACGAGATCCTTCGCGCCCGACTCGGCCTTGGCCTCGTCGACCGCCGCGGCCTTCTTCGGCGCCTGGGCGGTGGGCTTGCTCGAGCCGCCACACGCGGCGAGCGCGAGCAGCGCCGCGGTCAGCGCTGCTTGGCGGCGACGCGGCGGCTGCTCGGCAGCCCGATCGTGCTCGCGGCGCGCGGCAGCGTCACCTGCGTCGACGTGCGGTCCTCGTTCGCGGGCGGCGCGGCGCGCGTCTGGATCGTGTCCTCCAGCCTGCCCGTCGCGCGCGGCATGCGGCGCGGCGCGACCACCGGGCGCACGCTCCTCGGATCCGCCGCGACCGGCAGCGACGGCACCGGGATGATCGTCCGGCCGCTCGGCTGCACGCGTGCAGGCACCGGCGCGAACGGCTGCTGCGTCACCTTCGGTGCGCGCGCCACCGGCTTGGGTGCCGGCTCGTCCCATGACTCCGACTCCGTCCTCGCCAGGCTCGCGAGCAGCTCCGGCTGCGGCGCGGCGACCGCCGTCCGCTCCGCATCTGCGGCCTCTGCCCGGGCGCGCGCCACGGCGATCTCCCATTCCCAATCATCCTCCTCGACAACGGGCTCCTGGGCAACTTGCGGGGGTGGTGCAGCGGTCGGCGCCGGGGCGACGACCGGCTTGGGCGCGGGCGCGGGCGCTTGGACGATCACCGGCGCCGGCACGGGAGCGGGTGCAGGCGCGGGCACGGCAAGCGGCGCGACGCCCGGCAGCGGGCGTGCCGCCGCGGGTTGCGGCGCGGGCAGCGGCTTGGGCGCCACCGGCTTCTTCGGCGCCGCGACGCCGGCCGGCAGCCACGGCTCGAGCTCCATCGCCGCCAGGTCGCCGTCGCGCCAGCCGACGATCTTGGTGCCCAGGCCGTCGTCGAGCACCGTCGGTCGCGTCGACACGACCCGGTCGTCGGCCGTGTGTACCAAACCGTACTGGCCGAGCCTCACGAACCCGAACCGCCGCAGAAACTTGTCGAGGGCACCCATGCCCGCTCGCTCTTGCACCCGACAGACCAGCTGCAACTGTCGAGTCGATGGTCGGGATTCCCGTCGACGAGCCCGCTTGGGGTCAGTTGTCTCCACGCGTCTGGGGCGCGCTCCCCCACGACAACTTTTCCGCAACCAAAACGCGCGCTCAGCCCACAGGCAACTCGAGGAAGAACCGTGCTCCGGGGCGAGTGGACGTGATCACGTCCAAGCGGCCTCCGTGCGCCTCGAGGATCTTGCGGCTGACGTAGAGGCCGAGCGAGTCGCGGTCGAACGCGCGCTCGACAGCGACGGCCGACATCGGCGGGCCGCCGTCGATCACGCTGACGCGCACGGCATCGGGATACGGATCGACCTCGATGAAGATCTCGTTCGGGCTCGGCGTCACCTCGAGCGCGCGGTGCACGAGGTTCGCGAGCACGCGCTCGAGCCGTGCCACATCCGCGTGCACCACGACCTGCGCTTCGCGATGCACGACGGCGCGAAACCGATCGTGCACCGGCACCGTGCGATCGACGACGGTCGTGACCAGCTGCGGCACGTCCACCGGCTCGCGCACGAGCTCGAGCCTGCCGGCGTCGATGTGCGTGAGATCGAGCACCTCGCTGACCTGGCGATCGATGGCGTACACGTTCTGCTCGAGGCGCACGAGCGCGCGCTGCAGCTCGCTCGAGGCATACGCCGGCAGCCGCTGGTGCAGCAGGCCGACGTCGCTCGCGATCAGCAGCAGCTGGTGCTTCACGACGCCCGCGATCGGCGCCATCGTCGTCTGCGCCGAGGACGTGCGAGGCCGCAACGTCGCGACGATCGCGCCGCTGTCGTCGTAGGCGAGCAGCGCGTCGACCTCGACGCGACGTCCCGAGCGGTGGCGCAGCACGACGCGCGCGCGCGCGCCGGCGAGATCGACGCGCAGCACCCCTCGGTCGTGCGGATCGACGGCGAGCGGGCTGCCGAGCAGCTCGTCACGCGCGTAGCCGAGCAAGCTCGCGGCGCGCGCGTTGGCCGCGAGCACGTGCCCGGTCGTCGTCAGCACGACCGTCGGATCGATCGCGTGCTCGACGTCGGGCTGCGGGCACGACGGCGTCAGCGGCACCGGCAGCTCCGGCGTCAGCGGCGGCATCCCGGCGCTCCCCATCGCGAGCCGCGCGCGCTTGCGCGGCAACGGACACTGCGCATCCCCACCGTACATTTTCCCGCCTGCCATGGCTTCATTAAGAGCCGGACGCGACGACGAGACAACCGGTCCGGTTTTCGTAAGGCAGCTGCCGGGAGCGTGTTCAGCGTCCGCGGTAGCTCGGCTTGCGACCCTCGGCGAACGCGGCGAGCCCCTCGTCGCGATCCTCGCTGAACAGCGTCACCTCGTAGCACTCGCGCTCGATCGCGAGCCCGTCCTCGAGGCTCTTGCCCTGGCCTCGTTCGATCGCGGACTTGGCCGCGGTCACCGACAGCGGCGCGCAGCCCGCGAGCTCGGCGAGCAGCCCGTCGACGGTCGCGCGCAGCTGGTCGCGCGGCACGACCTGGTGGACGAGCCCGTAGGCGAGCGCCTGCGCCGCACTGATGCGACGGCCGAGCAAGATCAGCTCCTTCGCGCGCGCCTCGCCGACGAGGCGCGGCAGGCGTTGCGTCCCGCCCGCACCGGGGATGATGCCGAGCCGCACCTCGGTCAGCCCCATCTCGGCGTTTTCTACGCAGATCCGAAAGTCACACGCCATCGCCAGCTCCAGCCCGCCGCCATAGGCCGAACCGTTCATCATGCAGATCGTCGGCTTGCGCAGCTCGCCCCACGAGCCGATCGCGCCGGCGATCGCGTTGATGAAGCTCGCCGACTCCGCCGCCGGCACGCCGCGCCGCTCCTTGAGATCGGCGCCGGCGCAGAACGCCTTGTCGCCGGCGCCGGTCAGCACGATCGCGTGGACGTCCTCGCGGTCGAGCAGCTCGGCGGCGAGGTCCTGCATCTTCAGGTTGACCGCGCGCGACAGCGCGTTGCGCACGTCGGGGCGGTTGAGCGTCACCCAGATCGTGCTGCCTTGTTGCTCGACGAGGATCTCCGACGACATTCAGCTTCCCATCTCCGCGCGCCTGCGCGCGCGCGCTTGCTTGCCGAGGTGCGCCTTCAGGTACTTCGACGGCAGCTCGTGGCCGACGAACGCCGAGGCGGTGCGCGACGCCTCGATCAGCTTGTCCAGATCGATCCCGGTCTTGACGCCCATCGCGTGCAGCATCGAGACGACGTCCTCGGTCGCGAGGTTACCCGACGCGCCCGGCGCGTAGGGGCAGCCGCCGAGCCCGCCGGCGGCGGAGTCGATCGTCGTGATCCCGAGCTGCATCGCCTCGACGCAGTTCGCGAGCGCGGTGCCCTGCGTGTCGTGGAAGTGCACCGCGAGCGCGCTCGCCGGGCCAGAACCCAGTGATGCGAGCACGCGCGAGAGCACGTCCTCGACCTGCCGCGGGTTCGCGACGCCGATCGTGTCGCTGATCGAGACCTGGTACACGCCGAGCTCGACCAGGCGCCCCGTCAGCTCGACGACGCGTTCGGGATCGACGTCGCCCTCGTACGGGCAGCCGAAGCACGTCGACAGGTACGCGCGCACCTGCATGTGGTTCGCGAGCGCGACCGGCACGACC
>JBLMXA010000084.1:0-4357 GCA_050257515.1 Acidobacteriota bacterium
GGCGCGGCCGTCGCGAGCTTGCCCTCGAGCTCGTCGATCTCGGCGCTCGCGACCGCGCGCTCGACGAGCGGCGCGGTGGCGGCGAGCAGGGCCACGGTCTTCCGCTGGCCGCCGATCGACAGGTCGAGCGTGCGCGACGGCTTCGCGAGCCGCGCGTAGATCATCTGGCTCGTGCCCGGCCTCGCGGTCGCGATCACGTGCGGGTACACCCAGGTCGCGCCCGCGACGTCGACCGGGACGTCGACCATCACGGGCTGCCCGAGCGCGACCGCGACCGGCTCGGCGCCGCCGTCGAGATCGAGCACCGCGCCGGCGTGCGGCAGCCCGGCATGGACGAGCGCACCGGCGAGCTCGTCGTCGCGGATGCCGCCGGCGAGCGCGATATCGAGGCGATCGATCTTCAGCTTCTTGATCTCGTCGGCGAGGGCCGCGCGCTCGGCGCCCGCGGTGACCACGCCGTCGGTGATCACGAGCACGCGCGGGTGGGACGCGTCGATCGCGGCGATCGCCTGGCCGAGGTCCGAGGCGCCGGCCGCGCCGCGCTCGACGAGCTTCTGCTCCTGGGCATCTCCGAAGTCGCTGGCCTTGCCCGCGAAGATCGTCTCGTGATCCTGATCGAACGCGATGACGTGGATCGCCAGGTCGTGGTAGCGCGCGGCGAGCTTGCCGACGAGCTCGCGCACGGAGTGCACGTACGACGCGTAGCCCAGGCCGCGCGACGCGCTGGTGTCGACGAGGATCGTCATCGAGGCCGGCGGGTCGCTGTCGGCGGCGAGCCCCGCGATCGACACCTGCGCGGCGACGAGCGGGCCGGCCTCGACGGCCGCGGCGACGCCGGTGACGCTCGACACGAAGTCGTGATCGGGCTGCCAGGCGCGCTCGGAGAGCGCCTGCGTCGTGTGCTTGCCGTCGACGCCGGTGATCGCGAGCTGGACGTCGACCTTGCCGATCTTCGGCAGCCCGCGCAGCGGCAGCACGTACTGCGCGCCCGGCAGCTGCTGGCTGTAGCTGATCACGATGTGCTTGTCGGCGTTCGGCGCGATCGGGAACACCTTCGCGGTGAACTGGTTGCCCGGCGCCTTCTCGAGCAGCGCGGGATCCTGGCGGCGGTGCAGGAAGTCGTCGTACGCGCGCCGCGCGAGCTGCTTCTCGACGACCTCGGCCTCCATCCACTGGCCGTCGTTCTCCATCGCGAACCGCGACACCGCGGCGTGCGCCGGCAGCGTGATCTGGAACGTGCCCTCGCGGCGGCGGTTCTCCGCGTTGTGGAAGTAGAGGTGGAGCTCGGTGAACGCGAGCGGGCCCTCGAACACCGCCTTCGCGTCGACGCGCACGAGCTGAAGGCCGCTGCCGTCGCTCGCGGTCAGCGACCACGGCGGCACGAGCTCGCCGCGCGTGGTCTGCGCCATCGCGATCTGCGCGGTGGACGCGGTGAGCGGCACCGCGACGAGCGTCGCGGGGGACGCCGACGTCGTGGACGGCGCCGGCGTGGTGCCGGAGCAGGCGGCGAGGCACAGGGCGAGCGCGCGCGGACGGATTCGCATGGCGATCTCCAACGCACGGCGCGCCCGCGTGGCTTATCTCGGATCGCGGGGCGCCAGCCTGACACCGTGCGGCGCGGCCGGATCGCCCACCAGCCCGAGCCGGCCGGCCAGCCAGCCTTCCCAGGCAGTTCCGAGCACTTCGCGCCGCCACGTCGAGAACGCCGGGAGCTCTCTGGCGGCCTCCAGCCCACCTTCGTCCACCACGCGCGCGGCCTCCTCGGCGTCCGCGCGGGTCGCGAGCAGGCGTGGCGCGATGCCCGTGTCCTCCGCGATCACTTGGACGATCGCGAGCAGCATCTCGGCCCACCGCTGCGCGCGGACGCTCGGCGTGCGCGGCACGTCGCGTGCCTCGGACGGCGGTGCCGCCGCGAGCGCGCTGACGATCTCGGTCGCGCGCGTGCGCGCGAGTGGCGACAGCCCCTTCCAGCTGCGGATCGCACCGAGCTCGGGCCGGGCGCGAGACAGCTCGACGAGCACGCGATCGGCGAGCACCTGGCCGAGCGGGCGATCGAGCTCCGCGGCGACGCGCTGCCGCCACGCCGCGAGCGCCTGCAGCGCCGAGTGCGCCAGCGGATCGAGCCCGCGCTGGCCGCCGACGCCGCGCCACGCGGTCTCCGGCGTCACGCTCGCCGCGGCGAGCGCATCGTTCACGATCTGCGCGCTCTCCGCGCGCACCCACGCGAGCCGCTCGCCCAGGCGCGCCGCGAGCTCGGCGTAGAGCGCCGGCAGGTGGCGCACGTCGGCCTCGGCGTACACGAGCTGCTCGGGCGTCAGCGGCCGCGCCTCCCACTTCGTCCACTGCTGCTCCTTGGCGAGCGTGATGCCGAGCAGCTCGCCCGCGAGCGTCGCCAGGCCGACCTGGTCGCCGATGCCGGCGAACGCGGCGGCGAGCTGGGTATCGACGAGTCCGGTCATCGCCGTACCGAACCGCGCGGCGAGCAGCCCGAGGTCCTGGCGCGGCGCGTGGGCGACGACGAGCGGGTGTCCCGCGAGCACGCGCACGATCGGCGCCACGTCGACCGCGATCGGGTCGACGAGCCGGATCTCCGGAACGATCGTTCCGGATGCGGCATCCAACGGCACGTGATCGAGCCACGCGACCTGGATCAGGCACAGCGCCGGGATCAGGCGGTCGGCGGAGGCGAACTCGAGATCGAACGCGACCAGCGGGGCGCGCGCCAGGGTCTCGGCGATCGCGAGGACGTCGGCGGGAGCGGTGACCAGCGCCACTCCTGCACCTTACCCTGTTAGATTCCGCCCCGAGGCTCCCACCCATGACGAACAGCTTCTCCAGCCAGGCCCAGATCTCGGTCGGCAACCGCAAGGTCACGCTCTACCGGCTCGACGCGCTCGCCCGCGCGAAGGTCGGCGACGTCGAGACCCTGCCCTACTCGCTGCGCATCCTGCTCGAGAACCTGCTCCGCTACGAGGACGGCAAGACCGTGCTGCCCAAGGACATCGAGGCGGTCGCCGGCTGGAACCCGAAGAAGCGCGTCGAGCACGAGGTCCAGCTGCGGCCCGCGCGCGTCCTGATGCAGGACTTCACCGGCGTGCCCGCGGTCTGCGACCTCGCCGCCATGCGCGACGCGATGGTCAAGCTCGGCAAGCCCGGCAACTCGATCAACCCGCTGCGCGCCGTCGATCTCGTGATCGACCACTCGGTGCAGGTCGACGAGTACGGCACCAACGTCGCGTTCCGCCACAACGTGCACAAGGAGTACGAGCGCAACCGCGAGCGCTATCTGTTCCTGCGCTGGGGCCAGCAGGCGTTCTCGAACATGAAGGTCGTGCCGCCCGGCACCGGCATCTGCCACCAGGTCAACCTCGAGTACCTCGCGCGCGTCGTGTGGAGCGACGGCGACGTCGCGTTCCCCGACTCGCTCGTCGGCACCGACTCGCACACGACGATGGTGAACGGCCTCGGCGTGTTCGGCTGGGGCGTCGGCGGCATCGAGGCCGAGGCGGTGATGCTCGGCCAGCCGATGGCGATGCTGATCCCCGAGGTCGTCGGCTTCGAGCTGACCGGCCAGCTGCCGCCGGGTGCGACCGCGACCGATCTCGTGCTGACCGTGACGCAGATGCTGCGCAAGAAGGGCGTCGTCGACAAGTTCGTCGAGTTCACCGGCGCCGGTGTCGCGTCGCTGTCGCTGCCCGATCGCGCGACGATCGCGAACATGGCGCCCGAGTACGGCGCGACGATGGGCTTCTTCCCCGTCGACGGCGAGACGCTCGCGTACCTGCGATTCACGGGTCGCAGCGAGGACCAGGTCGAGCTCGTCGAGCGCTACTGCAAGGAAAATCTGTTGTGGCACGACCCGCGCGGCAAGCAGCGGTTCTCCGACACGCTGTCGCTCGATCTGTCCACCGTCGAGCCGTCGCTCGCCGGCCCGGCGCGGCCGCAGGACCGCGTCCCGCTGAGGACGTCGCAGCGGTCGTGGCGCAAGGCGGTCGGCGCGATCCTCGGCGACAAGGCCGGCTGCGAGGCCGCCGCGATCGACGCGTGGGCGAGCGAGGGCGGCGCCGGCGCGCCCGGCAAGCTGTCGGCCGAGAAACAGGTGACCACCGATCGCGGCACGTTCCCGCTCGGCCACGGCGCCGTCGTGATCGCGGCGATCACGAGCTGCACGAACACGTCGAACCCCTCGGTGCTGCTCGGCGCGGGCCTGCTCGCGAAGAAGGCGGTCGCGAAGGGCCTCACCACGAAGCCGTGGGTCAAGACCTCGCTCGCGCCCGGCTCGCAGGTCGTCTCCGACTATCTGAACAAGGCCGGCCTGCAGACCGAGCTCGATAAGCTGGGCTTCAACCTGGTCGGC
>JBLMXA010000085.1:0-2756 GCA_050257515.1 Acidobacteriota bacterium
GGCTTCCTGCTGCGCAAGAACAAGATCGAGCACGTCCCCGGCACCGGCAAGCTGCTGCCGCGCGGCGGTCCGTCGAAATCCCCCCCAGGGGGCGCTTCGCGCCCGCACCAGATCCAGGTCGCGCTGAACGACGGCGGCCAGCGCACGGTCGATGCCAAGCACGTGATCATCGCGACCGGCGCGCGCGCGCGCTCGCTGCCCGGCGTCGTGCTCGACGACAAGCGCATCATCGAGTACCGCCGCGCGATGACGCTGCCCGCGCAGCCGAAATCGCTGGTCGTGCTCGGCGCCGGCGCGATCGGCGTCGAGTTCGCGTCGTTCTATCACGCGCTCGGCGTCGACGTGACGATCGTCGAGTTCCTGCCGCGGCTCGTGCCGAACGAGGACGCCGAGGTCAGCAAGGAGCTGCAGAAGGCGTTCGACCGGCGCGGCATCAAGAGCCTCGTCGGCCACAAGCTGACGAAGGCAACGAACACCGGCGATCGCGTCGAGCTCACCGCCGAGCCCGCGCAAGGTGGACAGGCCAAGCAGCTCACCGCCGACATCCTGCTCGTCGCGGTCGGCATCGCCGCGAACACCGAGAACATCGGGCTCGAGCAGCACGGCATCCAGCTCGAGCGCGGGTTCATCAAGGTCGACCGGGACTGCAGGTGCGGCGACAACCTGTGGGCGATCGGCGACGTCGCTGGCCGCGGCCTCGCGCACGTCGCGTCGGCGGAGGGCGTGTTCGTCGCCGAGAAGATCGCCGGCGTCCACGCCGAGCCGGTGCGCTACGACGCGATCCCCGCGTGCACGTACTGCCATCCGGAGATCGCCTCGGTCGGGCTGACCGAGGACGGGGCGAAGGCGCAGAACATCCCGATCAAGGTCGGCCACTTCCCGTGGCGGCCGCTCGGCCGCGCGATGGCGTCCGGCGAGACGATCGGCTTCGTCAAGGTGATGTGGCACGAGCGGACCGGCGAGCTCGTCGGCGCGCACATGATCGGGCCCGCTGTGACAGATTTGATCGCGGAGCTGACGCTCGCGAAGACCACCGAGGTCAACGCCGAGTCGCTGATCTACACGATCCACGCCCATCCGACATTCGCCGAGGCGATCCGCGGCGCGACCGAGGAAGCCTTCGGACACGCGATCGATCTGTGAGTGCGCGCGCGACCGCGCACGGTGAGCGCGACGGCGCGCTGGCAGACACGACGCGCGTCACGAACCCCTCGTGCTTTGTCGTCAGGCCGGCGTAGTTGCCTGTAAGTGCAAGTGATCGGCACGTGTCTTGAACTTCGCGCGGGGCACACATGCACGTGCTGCTCGTCCACGACCCGTCGGCCTCGCGCGAGCCCATCCGCGATGCCCTCGTCGAGGCCGGCGCCGACATGCTCACCATCGTCCACACCGCCGACGATGCCCTCCATCTCGTCCGCGAGCGGCGCACCGCTCCCGATCTCGCGGTGCTCGATCTCGCGACCGGCGGCGGCCTCGAGGGCTGCCGCAAGCTCGCCGCGCGCCTGCGCGAGGCGCCGTTGCTCGTGATCGCGAGCGACGACGAGATGGCGCGCGCGTACGACGAGGGTGCGGACGACTGCATCACGCGGCCGGTGCGCCGCGCCGAGCTGATCGCGCGCGTCGGCATCGCCCAGCAGCTGCACGCGGAGCGCACGCGCCGCGTCCGCCGCGAGCGCAAGCTGAGCGAGGAGCTGCGCGCGCTCCAGCGCGAGAAACTCGATCTCGAGCGCATCGTGTGCGTCGACTCGCTGACCGGGCTCGCGAACCGCCGCCACGCGCTCACGCTGCTGCAGGCCGAGTGGAAGCGCTCGCAGCGCGACGGTTCGCCGCTGTCGGTCGTGATGATCGATCTCGACTACTTCCACGCGTTCAACGAGGCGTACGGTCATCCCGGCGGCGACACGTGCCTGCGCGGCGTCACCGACGCGATGGTCGTGTGCCTGCGCCGGCCGTCCGACTTCCTCGGCCGCTACGGCGGCGAGGAGTTCATCGCGGTGCTCGCGAGCACCGACGCGCTCGGCGCGCGGCTCGTCGCCGAGCGCATGCGCGCGAACGTCGAGGCGCTCGCGATCCCGCACGCGCGCAGCGAGTGCGCGAAGGTCGTCACGATCAGCGCCGGGTTCGCGACCGCGCGCGCCGGCCTGTGCGACCGCCCCGATGCGCTCGTCGCCAGCGCCGATCGCGCGCTGCTCGCCGCGAAGCAGGCCGGCCGCAACCGCTGCCACGGCGAGGGCCCGGCGGTCATGCCGCGCCAGCGGCTGCCGAGCGAGCGCTGGCGGCGGTTCCCGGTCGTCGTCGCCGATCCGTGGTTCGCCGACCGCATCCCGGTGTTCCTCGAGGCGACGCGCGACGCCCTGGCGACGTTCCACGCCTCGGTCGAGGCCGGCGAATGGGACCGCGTGCGCACGCTCGCGCGCTCGCTGAAGACGAGCGCGAACGACCACGACATCGAGCCGATCGCGGCGCTCGCGACCCTGCTCGAACAGGCGGCGCGCCGGCCGGCTCCCGACTCGGCGATCCGCGTCCTCGACGAGCTCGCCGACTATCTCCACCACGTCCAGGTCACGTACCGGCGGCCGTCCGAGCAGGAGCTGGGGAAGACCGCCTGATCGTGGTAAGCACCCGGGGTGTCCGACCGCGTGCACCTCCCGGTGGTAGACGCGCCCGCTCCGCGCCGGCGCCACCCCGAGTGGATCCGCGCGCAGCTGCCGAGCAAGCCCGAGTACTTCGAGCTGCGCGCGATGGTCAAGGAGCTC
>JBLMXA010000086.1:0-2697 GCA_050257515.1 Acidobacteriota bacterium
GGGCCGGTGCCGTGGACCGTGTGCAGGTCGACGCCGAGGTCGCGCGCGCGTTGCCGTGCCGCCGGCGAGCTTCGCACGCGCTCCTCGACGGCGGGCGCGGGCGCGGGTGCAGGTGTAGGGACAGGGGCACGGGCGGAGGGCTGCTCGCCGGCTCCGCGTAGCCGAGCGAGCGGCTGGCCGACCGGCACGGTGGCTCCGGGCGAGACGAGCAGCGCGTCGACCACACCGTCGGAGAAGCTCTCGATCTCCATGGTCGCCTTCTGGGTCTCGACGAGGCCGACGATCGATCCCTTCGTGACGTGGTCGCCGACCGCGACCTTCCACTCGAGCAGCGTGCCCGCGTCCATGTCGGCGCCCAGCGAGGGCATGCGGATCTCGTTCATGCGAGCACCGCCTTCACCGCGGAGGTGATCGCGTCGACGCTCGGCAGCGCCGCGAGCTCCATGTGCTTCGCGTACGGGATCGGGACCTCGGCGCTGCACACCCGGCCGATCGGGGCGTCGAGCTCCCAGAACCCGCGCTCGCCGATCACCGCGGCGATCTCCCCGGCGAGGCTGCCGGTGCGCCAGCCCTCGTCGACGATCACGGCGCGGTGCGTGCGCGCGACCGAGCCGAGCAGCGTGGCCTCGTCGAGCGGCCGCAGCGTCCGCAGGTCGATCACCTCGGCGGCGATGCCGGCGTCGGCGAGCGTGGCCGCGGCGGTCAGCGCGCGCGGCAGGCTGCCGCCGTACGTGATGATCGTCGCGTCGGCGCCTGGGCGGCGGATCGCAGCGTGGTCGAGGTCGCCGGGCGGCAGCGGCTCCGCGAGCTCCTCCTCGAGGTTGTAGAGCTGGACGTGCTCGCAGATCACCACCGGATCGCGCTCGCGCAGCGCGGCGCCGAGCATCGTGCGCGCGTCGCTCGCGGTCGCCGGTGCGAGCACGCGCAGGCCGGGCACGTGCGCGAACCAGTTCTCGAGGCTATGCGAGTGCTGGGCCGCGACCTGGCGGCCGGCGCCGGTCGCCATGCGGATGACGAGCGGCACCTCGATCTGGCCGCCCGACATGTGGCGCAGCGTCGCCGCGCCGTTGACGATCTGATCGAGCGCGAGCAGGCTGAAGTTCACCGTCATGATCTCGACGATCGGGCGCAGCCCGGCCATCGCGGCGCCGATGCCGGCGCCGACGAACGCCGACTCCGACAGCGGCGCGTCGCGCACCCGTTCGGGGCCGAACTCCTCGAGCAGCCCGTGCGTCACCGCGTACGTGCCGCCGTACTTGCCGATGTCCTCGCCGATCAGGATCACGCGCGGATCGGTGCGCAGCGCCTCGCGCATCGCCTCGCGCATCGCCTCGCGGTACGACAGCTTCACGGCGCCCTCACGTCGCGCAGCAGATCGGCGACCGGCTCGAGTGGCGAGGCCTCCGCGAACGCGCACCCGCGCGCGATCTCGGCGGCCGTTTCGGCCTCGATCGCCGCGAGGTCTGCCTCGCCGACGATCGCCTCGACGCGCTTGCCGAACAGCGCGATCGGATCGCGCTTCTTCCACTGCTCGACCTCGGTCTTGGGCCGGTAGAGCTCGGGATCGAACATCGAGTGCGCGCGGAACCGGTACGTCATGCACTCGAGGAACCACGGCGCCGACGTCTCGCGCACGCGCTCGATCGCCTGTGCCGCAGCCTCGGCGACCGCGACGATGTCCATGCCGTCGAGCATCTCCGCACCGATCCGGTGCGAGGCCGCCAGCTTGTGCAGCTCGGGCTCGGCGTGCTCGCGCTCGAGCGCGGTGCCCATCGCGTAGCGGTTGTTCTCGCACACGAACAGCACCGGCAGCTTCCACAGCGCGGCGAGGTTGAGCGACTCGTGAAACTCGCCCTCGGCGGCGGCGCCGTCGCCGAAGAACACGCACGTGATCGCGCCGGTGCCGCGCAGCTTGTCGGCGAGCGCGAGGCCGATCGCGACCGGCAGCCCGCCGCCGACGATCGCGTGGCCGCCGAAGAACCGGTGCTCGCGCGAGAACAGGTGCATCGAGCCACCGCGGCCGCGCGAGCAGCCGCCGCTCTTGCCGTACATCTCCGCCATGATCGATTCGATCGGCACGCCGCGCAGCAGCGCGTGACCGTGCTCGCGGTAGGTGCCGACGATCGCGTCCTTCGCGGTGAGTGCGGGGATCACGCCGGCCGCGACCGCCTCCTCGCCGATGTAGAGGTGCAGGAAGCCGCGGATCTTGCCGGCGGCGTAGTCCTCGGCGCAGCGCTCCTCCATGCGGCGGATGCGGATCATCGCGCGCAGCATCGCGAGCGCCTGGTCGCGCGTCGGTGTCACGCCGCGCCCTCCAGCGTCGACAGATCGCCCTCGGGCAGCCCGAGCTCGCGCGCGCGCAGCAGGCGGCGCATGATCTTGCCGCTGCGCGTGCGCGGCACGTCGGGCACGAACGCGAGCTCGCGCGGCGCGACCGCGGGGCCGAGCTTGCGACGCGCGTGCGCGATCAGCTCGTCGCGCAGCGCGTCGCTCGCAGTGAACCCGCGCTTGAGCGCGACGAACGCCTTCACGATCTCGCCGGCGACCGGGTGCGGGATGCCGATCGCGGCGGCCTCGGCGACCGACGGGTGCTCGAGCAGCGCGCTCTCGACCTCGAACGGGCCGATCAGGTGGCCCGCCGACTTGATCACGTCGTCGCCGCGGCCGACGAACCAGTAGTAGCCATCGCCATCGCGG
>JBLMXA010000087.1:0-5023 GCA_050257515.1 Acidobacteriota bacterium
AGCTGCTGGAGCGAGAGCATCTTCTCGCGGACCAGCAGCTCTCCGATGCGGCTTGGCGGCGAGGCCATGGCTACGCGCTTCTCCCCAGAAAAAACACGAGTTTTCGCAAAGGTACACCGTCGACGGGGGATCCGTCAAACCACCCTGTTCCGGCGAATGGTTTCGGCGACCGTACGTCGAAAACTTGCGCCGTCGGGAATCGCGACTAAAAGGTGACGCTGGGAGGATCGATGAGCTACGCCGAAGCCAAACAGATCGCGCTGCTTCGCCTCGAGCTCCGGGCGTGCTGGGAGCGTCGCGATGTCGACGCCGCCAGCGATGCGCTCGCGCAGCTCGTCCAGGTTGTCGGCAACGACAACGAGCTCGCCGCCGAGGTCCGGCGGTGGACGGTCAAGCTCGCGATGTAGACGACGAGGCCGCCCGCAAAGCGGCCTACATCACCGTGAGCGTCAGCTTGTAGTTGTTGATCCCGGGCGAGCTCGAAGGCCCGAACACCTGGATGTAGTACATGCCCGCGGGCAGGTTCGCCGCGTCGGCCTCGATCGTGTTCGTCTGACCCGTCAGCGGCGTCATCGTCTTGATCGGCGTGCCACCGCTGTTGAGGATCGCGCCCTGCAGCGGCGAGCCCCACGTGTCGTAGGCGACGTCCGCCTTGATCTCCTGGGTGCTCATCAGGATCAGCGAGTAGTTGTCCTTGTCACCCATCGGGCAGATCGCGAGGTTCGTGAACACGAACGGGTTCTGCGGCAGCGGGCTCGGGAACGCGTACGCGGTCGCGACGGTGTCGTTGCGCGTGCTCCCCTCGACCATGCTGTCGTTGGCGCACATCCCGCTCATGTCGGGCCCGTCGACGGTGGCGGTGGTCTTCACCACGCACACCGGCATGCCGCTGCCGCTCGTGCCGCCGCACGTGTAGCCGTCGGGGCACTTGGGATCGGCGCTGCCGCACAGGAACGGCTCCGCCGGCAGGCTGGGCGAGTACGGCGAGCACGCCCCGAACGCCACGATCGACAGGATGGAAGCTAGCAACACGATACGCATGGCTCAGAACCTCGCGGCGGCCGCGGCGCCGGTGAAGTGATCGTCGATCGACGGCACGATGACCCACGTCGCCTCGGGCGAGCTGGTCTTCGCGCCGAGCTTGAGCTCGCCGTGCTTTCTCGCGGACAGCTCGCGGTACCAGATGTAGCCCGCGACGGCGCCGACCGCGACGCCGAGCCCGAGCGTGACGTTCGAGATCGTCTGGTAGCGCTGGCCCGCGGCCTGGACGTCCTTGTCGTAGCTGTCGAACGTGCGGCACGGCGGCGTGCCGCACGAGGTCGCGTCGCTCGCGAGGTTCGACGCCTGGCTGCCGGCCGCGATGTAGGTCGCGATGCCGGTGCCGAGCAGCGCGACGGCGACGCCGGTCGTGCCCCACTTGAGGTACGTGAACTGCGTCGAGCCGACGTCGCTGAAGCCACCACCCTGGCCGCCGGTCTGCTCGCCACCGGTGGACTGCAGCGGGTTCTCGTTCGGCTGGTCGGCGACGCGCCGCTGGTGGAGCGGATCCTCCTCGTCGTGCCTCTTGCCCTCCTCGATCGGAGGTGGCAGCGCGCCGGAGTCATCGGCCATGTCGGGGTAGTAGCGCGGCGCCGCGCCGGCCTCGATCGTGACGAGGTTCGGATCCGTCGACTTGCCCGAGCTCGTGACCTTGTTGCCCTGCTGGTCCTTGACTTCGATGTAGTACTGGACCGTGTTGCCCTTCATCGCCGCCGCCGGGATGCGGCCGACGAGCTCCTTGTAGCGCCACTTCATCGGCTTCGCGGTGAAGCTCGCGTCGCCTGCCTTGCGGTACTCGAGCGTCACGGTCCAGCCCGAGTCCTCGGGCACGTACGCGGTGATGTCCAGCGGTTTGCCCGGCGGCGCGGAGTCGACGAGCTGGTGCTGGAAGTCGTTCGCGCTGTACGAGCCGGGTGGCTTGATCTTGACCGGCTTGGGCGTCGTGTCGGGCTTCGTCGTGTCCGGCTTCGTCGGCTCCGGCTTCGTCGGCGTGCCGTTCAGATCGGCGTCGAGCTTCTCCTTCTCGAGCACCTTCACGCGCTCGGACGCGGTCGCGCGCTGCGCCGCACCCTGCGGCGCGTCCGAGAGGAACTTGCGGTAGTACAGCAGCGCGTTGTCCTTCTGGCCTGCCTCGTCGAGCGTGAGCCCGATGTTGTAGAGCAAGAGCGGGTTCTTCGAGAGCCGGTAGGACTCCTTGAACTTCTCGACCGCGTCGAGGAGCTTGCCCTGATCGTGGAGCTGCTTGCCCTCCACGAACGCCTTCTTCGCGGCATCGAGCTGCTCCTTGGTCGGTGCCTCGTCGGCGACCGCGGTCCGCACGCTCGCCAGAGCTGCGAACCCCACGCAGACACAGATGATGATCCGATTCACGCCGAGGGTACTATCCCAGCGCTAACCGTGATGCAACGAGTTTTCCGTCGACGATCAGAAAGGATCGACGATGGCACCGCTGCCGTTGGCCGGCTTCTTTTCGGCCTTCGGCGCGGACTTCTTCGCAGGCGCCGGGCCCGACGCGAACGGATCCGCGAGCGTGCCCTCCGAAGCCGGCTTCGCCGCGGCCTTCGCGGGCGCAGCGTGGTGCGCGGCAGGTGCAGCGTGGTGCACCGCGGCGCCCCTCTTCGGCGCGGGCTTCGGCGCGGGCGCGGGCTCGGCCTTCGCCTCGGCCGGTGCGGGCTCGGGTTGCGCCTCGGCCGCCGCGGGCTGCGGCGCCGGCGCGGGCTCCTCGATCGGCGTGACGACCGGCTTGGCCGGCGCGGCCGCGGGCGCCGGAGCGGGCGCGGCGACCTGCGGCTGCGCGGGCTGGACCTGCGCGGCCGGCGCGGGGACGCTGGGGGCCGCGCCCTGGTCCTTGTCGATCACGAGCTTCGTGACCGCGAACATCACCGCCGCGCCGACGAGCAGCGACGCGAAGCCGATCACGGCCGCGTTGCTCTTCCTGGCAGGCTGGGCGAGCTCGGGGGCGACGAGGCCGCTCTCGATCGCGGCGATCTCGGAGTGGACGTTGAGCCCGGCGGCGGCGGCCTTCGCGGCGGCGATCGCCTTCGCGGCCTTCGCCTCGGCGATGCGCACGCGGTCGTCGGCGCCCGCGTCCTCGGTGCTGCCCATCGCGAACAGCTGCTGCGGGCTGACCGAGGGCCTCGACGCGAGCTCGACGGACAGCTGCTCGGAGCGCGCCTCGGCGGCGCGCGTGCGCTCGTCGGCGCGCTGCAGGCGCAGCTTGAGATCGGCGATCACGCCGTCGTGCGAGCCGGTGGTGCCCGCGACCGCGGCGCGTGCCTCGGCCTCGGCGAGCTTGCCTTGCAGGCCATCGAGCTGGCGGCGCAGCGACTGCTCGCGTGCCTCGCTCTCGCGCAGCTGCTGCTCGGCCGCCTTCCAGCGCAGCTGGTCGGCCTCGCGGCGCTCGAGATCCTGGGCCTTCGCTTCCTTCTCCGCGGTGTCCCAGTTGGACGCGTCGAGCAGCGTCGCGTTCGCGCGCGCGATGAACTCGTCGAGCGAGGTCTCGACCGATGGCAGCGCGCCCGCGGCCTTCTGCAGCGCCGAGCTACGCTTCACGCGGCGCGCACCGCCGGTCGGCGGCACGCTGCCCGTGCCCTGCGATCCACCCTGCTTCGATTCGACAGCCATCATGGGTCTCCCAGACGTACGGCAAGAAGGTTAGCAGCGATCTGCGACGAGGCGCGGGTCAAGACCGATGATGAGGAAGCTCCACCGTGACGCGTTCGCTGCGCGGGGCGCGGTCGGTGATCTCGACGACGTCGATCTCCTCATGAAATGCGCGGGCTTCCGCCTCGACCATCTCCGGCGGCAAGAAGCCATGGTCGATGATCGTCGCGCCGATGCGCTGGTAATGGCCGCTCGACACGGCGCTCCAGTGCTCGGCGAGCGCCGCCAGCCATTGCTCGTCGGTGATCCGGTGCCGGTGCAGCAGAAATTCCCCGAACCGGACCGGCTCGAGCGTGGCGACTGGACGCGACGGGTGCATGCGCGGCGCGGAGAGTAGCGTTCAGGTAGGACAGCTGTCTACCCGAAAATTTTCGTGCGAGGCCACGACCTTGGGTGCTAAGTACGCGTCCCCATGGCTCAGCCCCGACGCAGGATGCGACGCGACGCACCGATCGTTCGCAAGAACACGGTGCGGCTGCCCGGCGACATCGCGCACCGGGTTCGCATCGGCCATCCGTGGGTGTACCGGGAGGCGCTCGGGCCGCGGCCGCTGACGCCCGAGCCGGGGACCGCGATCGAGCTCGTCGACGAAGAGGGCGAGTTCGTCGCACGCGGCCTCTACGACGCCGACAGCGCGATCGCGGTGCGGGTGTTCGTCCGCAACCCGGACGTCGCGATCGACGGCAAGCTCGTGCGCGACCGCGTGCGCGCGGCGATCGCGCTGCGCAAGCGGTTCTCCGATCTCGAGCGGCTGGGCTGCGTGCGGCTGGTCAACGCCGAGTCCGACGGGCTGCCGGGCATCGTCGTCGAGCGCTACGGCGACTACCTCGTCACCCAGCTGTTCACCGCCGCGGTGGCGCCGCTGCGCGACGAGCTCTACGACGCGCTCGTCGCCGAGCTGCAGCCCAAGGCGATCTACGAGCAGCGCCGGTTCCGGCCGCTCGGCGGAGACGCGCCGCGCCAGGCCGGCGCGGATCTCGTGCGCGGCGACGCGGCGCCCGTCGAGCTCGAGGTCGGCGAGGACGAGCTCAGGTTCGTCGTCGACGTCACCGCGCCGCTGTCGACCGGGCTGTTCGCCGACCTCCGCGAGGGCCGCCGCGCGATCCGGCAGTGGGCGAATGGCCGGCGCGTGCTGAACCTGTTCTCGTACACCGGCGCGATCTCGGTCTACGCGAAGGCCGGAGGCGCGACCGAGATCTGCGCGATCGACGTCGCCGCGAAGGCGCACGCGCGCGCGCGCCGCAACTTCGCCGCGTCCGGCTTCGACGCCGAGGAGCCCGAGCACGTCGTCGGCGACGTGTTCAAGGTGCTCGCGCGGTTC
>JBLMXA010000088.1:0-13185 GCA_050257515.1 Acidobacteriota bacterium
CGTGGATGCTCGCGCTCGTGTCGGGTCACTCTGCTCTAGCTTGGTGGGCGCGAGTGCCTGCTGGCAAGTTTCGGGAGGCCGCCTGCGAGAACCACCCGTCGGTCAGCGCGTCGAGCTCGGCCGCCGCCTCGTCGGCGTGCCCCGCCCACCGCGCGTCGCGGAGCGCGGCGGCCCTCGCGTGCAGCCACGCGAAGTAGCTGCGGATCGCGAGCGCGGCGACCCGCCGGCGGTCGCGCCGGCGGCCGGCCTCGATCGCGGAGATCCTCAGCTCGTTGGGGTCGAACATCAGCCGCTCGAGGTGCCAGGTCGCGCCGGCGCTGAACACCGAGACGTACGCGATCGTCGGGTCGGAGACGTCGCGCCACGCGGTGTCGCGGCCGCCGCGAACGTTGAGCGTGGGCACGAGCCCGGCGAGCCGCGCGCGCCGCCGCCACGCCGGGGCAGGGTCGCTCGCGAGCCCCGCCGCGCGGTAAGCCGCCGCGACGACCTCTCCGCTCGTCGGCATGCCCGCTCTCGCAGCCGCGAGCTCGTCGGAGGTCACCCGCGCGCCGGCCTGCGAGGGCGGCGGCACGTCAGGACCGGGATCGAGCTCGCGGTCGTCCGGCTCGTGCGTGTCGTCGCCGGTGGGCTCGCGGTCGCTGCCGGCGGCCGCGGCGAGCGGAGCGGCGCGGGCGCGCGCGGCCAGCACCGCGAGCAGCGCGAGGATCGCGAGCACCAGGAGCACGGCGGGCGTCCTCGGGGCTCGGTTGCGCGCCCTGGCCGCGGAGCGTACGGTGCGAACGTGGCGGCGACGCTCACCGACAACGCGCTCCAGGTGCTGCGCGCGCGCTACCTCGCCCGCGAGGACGGCGTCGTGGTCGAGACGCCGGCCCAGCTGTTCCAGCGCGTCGCCCGGCACGTCGCCGCGGCCGAGGCCCGGCTCGGCTACACCCCCGACGAGGTCGCCGACGCGGCCGCGCGGTTCGAGCGGATGATGGCCGCGCTCGAGCTCCTGCCGAACTCGCCGACGCTGATGAACGCCGGCCGGCCGCTCGGCCAGCTCGCCGCCTGCTTCGTCGTGCCGGTCGCCGACAGCACGTCCGACGTGTTCGAGGCGGTGCGGTGGGCCGCCGAGATCCAGAAGACCGGCGGCGGCACCGGGTTCTCGTTCTCGCGGCTGCGGCCCGCCGGCGACATCGTCCAGTCGACGGGTGGCAACGCGTCCGGCCCCGTGTCGCTGATGCAGGTGTTCGACGTGGCGACCGAGGCGATCAAGCAGGGCGGGACCCGGCGCGGCGCCAACATGGGCATGCTGCGCGTCGATCACCCCGACGTGCTCGAGTTCATCGCGATCAAGCTCGACCCGTCGCGCATGCGCAACTTCAACCTGTCGGTCGCGGTCACCGACACGTTCATGTCCGCGGTCGCGCGCGGCACGACCTACGACCTCGTCAACCCGCGCACCGGCACCGTCACCGGCAAGCTCGACGCCCGCCGCGTGTTCGACGCGATCGCGAACGCCGCGTGGGCCGTCGGCGACCCGGGCCTCGTGTTCATCGACCGCGTCAACGAGGCTCAGCCGACGCCACTCCTGGGTCCGATCGAGGCCACAAACCCCTGCGTCACCGGAGATTCTCGCGTGTGGGTCGAAGACCGCGGGCTGGTCCCCATCGCCGAGCTCGTCGGCACGACTCCGCGCATCGCCACCTTCGAGGGCGAGCGCGTCGTGTTCCGCGAGGCGACCCAGGTGGTCGCGACGGGCGTGCGGCCCGTGTACAGGCTGACCACGGTGGAAGGCATCGAGCTCCGGGCGACTGGCGACCACCTCGTAACGACCGAGCGTGGCGATGTACCCGTCGAGGAGCTCGAGCCCGGCGATCGCATCCGGCTTCTCGCCGGCGAGCCCGCGCTCGCGATCCCGCGCGACACCGATGAAGGGCGGCTGGGCGAGGTGATCGGATGGCTGACAGGAGACGGCCATTTCACGAGCCACGGGAACGGCAAGCCGACGGCGGTGCTCAGCTTCTACGGCACGGACAAGCGCGAGGCCGCGCCGCGGCTGCTCGAGCACGTCCGGGTGCTCGTCGATGATCAGCGCCTCGGCCTCGGTGCAGTCGAGTCGCGCGACCTCGCCTATGTCCGCAGCCAGCGCCTCGTCGGCGTGCTGCGCGAGCTCGGGATCACGCCCGAATGCAAGCGAGCGGTTCCCGAGCGAGTGATGCGCGGCACCGATGCGCTGGTCGCCGGTTACCTGCGTGGCCTGTTCTCCGCGGACGGCTCTGTACAGGGTTCCATCGGTCGTGGTGTCAGCGTCCGCCTCGCGGGGAACGAGATGGGCGTGCTTCAGGCCGTCCAGCTGCTCCTCTTGCGACTCGGCATCCGCAGCGTCCTCTACGCGAATCGCAGGACCGAGCAGGTCCGGCAGCTGCCCGACGCCGATGGCCGGCTCCGCGAGTACCTGTGCGCGGCGCAGCACGAGCTGGTCGTGGCGCGCGCGAGCCTCGGCGCGTTCGCGAGATGTGTCGGCTTCGTTGTCGCGCACAAGACTAGCCGTCTCGAGGACCTGCTCGCTTCGTACAAGCGGGGCCCCTACCGCGACCGGGCGTGGGTCACGGTCAGTGACATCGCACTGACGGGCGAGGAGCCCGTCTTCGACCTGACCGAGCCAACGACGGGGCACTTCTTCGCCAACGGGCTCCTCGTCCACAACTGCGGCGAACAGCCCTTGCTGCCATTCGAGAGCTGCACGCTCGGATCGATCGACGTCAGCCGGTTCGTGGCGGTGGGCGGCGACGCGTTCGACTGGGAGCGGCTGCGGCAGACCATCCACGACGCGGTGCGGTTCCTCGACGACGTGATCGACGCGAACCGGTATCCACTCGTGGAGATCGAGCGCGCGACGCGCGCGACCCGCAAGATCGGGCTCGGGATCATGGGCTGGGCCGACGCGCTCGCCGCGCTCGAGATCCCGTATGACAGCGAGCCAGCCCTTGAGCTCGCCGAGCGACTCGCGACGTTCCTCGAGGACGAATCGCTCGTCGCCTCGCGCGCGCTCGCCGTCCGGCGCGGGCCGTTCCCGGCCTGGATGGGCTCGCGCTGGCAGCTCGCCGGCGAGCGGCCGCTCCGCAACGCGACCACCACCACGATCGCGCCGACCGGCACGATCAGCATCATCGCCGGCTGCTCGAGCGGGATCGAGCCGCTCTACGCGCTCGCCTACCGGCGCAACGTGCTCGACGGCGCCGAGCTCGCCGAGGTCAACCCGCTGTTCCAGCGAGTGGCGGCCGAGCGCGGGTTCGCGTCGCCCGAGCTGTTCGTCGAGATCGCCGCGCACGGCGGCGTGCGCGGACGCCCCGACGTGCCGCTCGACGTCCAGCGCCGGTTCCCCACCGCGCACGAGATCGACGTCGCGACCCACGTCCGCATGCAGGCCGCGTTTCAGCGCCACGTCCACGCCGCGGTCAGCAAGACGATCAACCTCCGGCGCGACGCGACCCCGATCGACGTCAAAGCTGCGTACCAGCTCGCGAACGAGCTGGGTTGCAAGGGAATCACCGTGTATCGGGACACAAGCCGCGAGGGGCAGGTGCTCGTCACCGGCCCGCGCGCGCGCGCCGAGGCCGGCGCCGCGAGCTGCCCGGAGTGCGGCTCGGTGCTGGTCGTCCAGAGTCACTGTCGGTTGTGCCGGCACTGCGGCTGGTCGGTCTGCGGCTGACATCGCAGCCGCGCCACAGCAAGCGGCGCGCCGCTTGGCGACCACGCGGTTCCGCGCGCTTATCGAAGTGATCGTCCGGCGGGAGGCCGGTTCGTCCGGGATCCGGCCGGACGGCGCCGGCCGAAACGAAGACAGCCCGGGCCAGAGGCGCCGGGTGCGAGCCGCTCGCGAGCGAGCGTCAGCGAGCGAGCGTCAACAACGACGTCGAATGTGAAGGTATGCCGAGCCTAGCGGCGGCGGCGGCGACGCGCCGGGCGCGGAGCGACCGCGGCGGCCTCGAGCTCCTCGAGGTGCTCGAGCATGCTGATCATCGTGTTGCGCGTGGCCGCGTGCGGCTCGTTGGTGATCGCGCGGCCGAGGCTGATTCGCAGCTCGGCGCGGAGCTCGGACTCGATCAGACGGTAGGTCCGGAGAGCTTCCTCGGGATCGTAATGATGGAGATCGGCCTCGCAGCCGGTCGCGGCGATCCAGACGGCGGCGAGCGCGGCGGCGCGACGACCCGGCTGAGACGCGGCGAACTCCTTCACCGACGCGCGGAGCCGCTGGCGAACCAGCGGGACCGGCGGAAGCGCAACCAAACCATCGTTATCGTCGTCGGGCCGACGGAGGACAGGGCGTGTCATCGACTTGTCGGTTTCCATGGCTTCTTTGTCCTGGTCTCGCATCGGGATCCTTACTTTTCCCCCATAAGGGTCGCGCTGCGATGGAACGCGACACTGCACGATCGGCCGCGAAAAAGCGATGAATTTCCGGCCTGACCCCGGAAAAAATTGAGCTGCAACAAGGTGATCATCGATTCACGTTCAGAATGAGTACGACGCGGGCTCGACTGACCCCAGTAACGCTGCGTCTCCACCTCACTCCCGCGCGACCGCGTCAGCACTGGTGTCATCGTCGACTCTTCTTGCCACGAAATCGCGCACGGTCCAGTCGACGAGCTGGGGTCGCTCGATCGGCGCGGTGTGGGAGGAGCTGGGCACCTCGAGCAGCTCGGCGCCCGGGATCGCCGCCGCCATCGCTCGGCTGCGCTCGGGCGGCGTGAAGCCGTCGCGCTCGCCGGCGACCACGAGCACCGGCACCGCGATGTCCGGCAGCAGATCCTCGGCGGAGTGCTGGCCCGCCGCCGACAGCATCGCGACGAACAGCCGCGCGTCGATGCGCGCCATGCCCTCGAGGTACGGCATGAAGTCCGCCGGCTCGACGAGCTCGCGGCGGATCTCGAGCCGCGTCGCGATCTCGTAGGCGAGCCGCGTCGGCAGCACGAGGCGCGTGACGCGGTTGATGACGCCGGGCACGCGGTGGATCCAGCGCTGGATCGTCGGCAGCAGGTCCTCGAGCGTCGCCGAGCCGCGGAACGTCTTGAGCGGGTGGGACGGCGCGCCGCACACGAGCACGAGACCGGCGACGCGGGCGGGATGCCGCCGGTAGGTCTCGAGCGCGACCTGCACGCCCATCGAGTGGCCGATCAGCACTGCCCGATCGACCAGGGCGTCGTCGAGCACACACGCGACGTCGTCGGCGAGATCCTCGATCGTCACGCGTGTCGGATCGCGCGGCGGCGCGGTCCTGCCGTGCCCTCGATAATGAGGATGCAGCGCGAAGCGATCCGCGAGGTCGTGGCGCAGGTACCGCCACACGTAGCCATCGCAGCCTATCCCGTCGCACAGGAGGACCGGCGTCCGTGCGCCTCGTTCTCCCCACGACTCGTAGAACAGCGGACTACCGTCGATCGGCGAGACGGCGTATCCCCACGCCATCTCCGGGCAGTCCTACGCGATCTCTTTCTCGTCTTCCTCGCCAGGGAACTCGTTCACCGACGGGTACTTCATGATCTCTTTTCGCGCGATCTTCCATGCCTTCTGGACGATCCACGACAGAGACCGGTCCTGCCGGGTCGCCTCGTCCTGGATTTCCTTCAGCATGTCTTCGGGAAAGTAGAGAGACTGCTTGCGCTTGTCCGAGCCGGCCATACGCCAAGTAGTTTCGATGGATAGCCTACACCGTGTCAAGCTGGCGGCAGATGTATGATGGTGATCTCGTCGCGATAGGGGTTGCTACACCACCAGGTCGTCACTATCCTGTCGCGCCTCCCGAGGGACCCATGAGCAGCACCACCACCGCCGCCGCGTCGAAGGCGCTGACCAAGAAAGAACTGAAGAAGTTTCAGGAGCTGCTCGAAGACAAGCGCAAGGCGGTCCTCGAGAGGGCGCGGCAGATGCTGGCGGTCGAGAACATGGCGCTCGACACCAACGACCTGCCGGACGAGATGGACCTCGCCTCGAGCGAGTACCTGCAGTCGTTCGAGCTGCGCCTGCGCGGCCGCGAGAAGAGCCTGCTGTCCAAGCTCGATCTGGCGCTCAAGAAGATCGAGGACGGCACGTTCGGCGTCTGCGAGATCTGCGAAGAGCCGATCGGCAAGAAGCGGCTCGAGGCGCGTCCGGAGACAACACTCTGTATCAAGTGCAAAGAGGATCAGGAGCGCGAAGAGCGCACGATGGGCTGAAACGCTTGGACATCGAAGCGACTCTGTTAGGGTAAGGCGCGATGTCCGACGATCCCGAGGGTCCGGGGCCCGATCGTAGACGTTTTCTCCAGATCGCGACGTGCGCGATCGGTGGCGGCGTCGGCCTGGTCGCGGTCGGGCCGGTGCTGCGTCTCGTCGGCGCGCCCGCGCGGCTGCAGACCGTGACCGCGCCGACCGATCCACTCGACGTCGGCAGCGCCGACCAGATCAAGCCCGGCCAGCCGCCTCGCCGCGTGGACGTGATCGCGCCGGTCGTGCAGGACGCGTGGAGCGCGTCGCACGACGTCGTGCTGGGCGCCGCGTGGCTGCGCCGCACGCAGGACGGCAAGCTCGAGGCGTTCTCCGCGGTGTGCCCGCACCTCGGCTGCGCGGTCGGCTGGGACGCCGCCGCCGGCAACTACCTGTGCCCGTGCCACGACAGCCGGTTCGACATCTCCGGCGCACGGCTCACCGGGCCCGCCGAGCGCGGCCTCGATCCGCTTCCCGTCGAGACCAAGGACGGCCGCCTGCAGCTGCGCTGGGTCCGCTACAAGATGGGCGGCACCGGCAGGGAGCCGGCGTGACGAGCCTGCGCGAGCGGCTCGGCCAGCCCGGCGATGGCACGATCGCGGGGCCGTCGTTCGCGTACGTGTTCGGCTGGGTGCTCGTGCTGCTGGTGCTCGTCGAGGCGATGACCGGCGCGGGGCTCGCCGCGTTCTACAGCCCGTCGACGACGACCGCGTGGGCGTCGGTCGCCTACGTGCAGGATCGCATGCCGCTCGGCTGGCTCGTGCGCGGCCTGCACTACCACGGCGCGTCGGCGCTCGTGATCGTCGCCGGCCTCCACCTCGTGCAGACCGCGGTGTACGGCGCGTACAAGCGGCCGCGCGAGCTCGTGTGGTGGCTCGGCATCGTGCTGCTCCTGCTCGTGCTCGGGTTCGCGATCACGGGCTACGTGCTGCGCTGGGATCAGGCGGGCTACTGGGCGAACCGCGTCGAGGTCGGCATCGCCGCGTCGACGCCGGTCGTCGGCATCCACATCCGCCAGCTGGCGATCGGCGGCAACGAGTACGGCAACCTCACGCTGACCCGGTTCTACGCGCTGCACGTCGTCGTGCTGCCGGCGATCGTGCTCGCCGGGATCGTCGCGCACGTGGTGCTCGCGCGGCGCCTCGGCGCGACGCCGCTGCACCAGGTCGAAGGTGGCGAGCGCGTGCCCAGGTGGCCGTCGCAGTCGCTGCGCAACGTCATCGCGATGGCGGTGGCGTTCGCCGCGCTGCTCGCGTACACGATCGCCGTCAACGGCGCCGACCTCGCCGCGCCCGCCGATCCGTCGGGCTCCTACGACGCGCGCCCGCTGTGGTACTTCCGGTGGCTGTTCGAGCTGCGCCAGCTCGCCGGCAGCTACGAGCGCGCGGTGGCGCTGATCGCGCCCGGCGTCGTCGCCGGGTTCCTCGTCGCGCTGCCGTTCCTCGATCGCCAGACGACGCTCAAGAAGCGCGCGCCGTGGATCGGCGCGGTCGTCGGGCTGTTCGCGGTGATCGGCGCGCTGACGATGGCGTCGCTGGGTGCCGACAGCGGCGATCGCGACCTCGCGAAGCGCCAGCACGAGGCCGATCAGCTCGCGCAGCGCGCGCGCTCGCTCGCGGTCAAGTACGGCGTGCCGGTGACCGGCGCGCAGGACGTCTACGCGACGCCGCCGATGTACCGGCCGCGCCAGCTGTTCGCCCAGAAGTGCAAGGGCTGCCACGCGGCGACGAGCAAGGACCGCAAGGGCCCGATCATCGGCCCCGGCCACGGCGATCGCGCGTGGATCAAGGCCTTCCTCAAGGATCCGGGCGGCGATGCCTACTGGGGCCACACCAAGCTCGCGAAGACCGACGACGCGATGAAGGCGGTCGAGCTGCAGGGCGCCGATCTCGACGATCTCGTCGAGACGCTCTACGCCGAGTCGGGCGCGACCGACGTCGACGCGGCCAAGCGCGATCGCGGCAAGACGATCTTCGACAAGGCGTGCACCGACTGCCACGCGATCGACGAGGGCGTCGCCGGCCAGTCGGCGCCCGGGCTAGCGGGGCTCGGCAGCCGCGACTACTACACGAGCTTCATCGGCAACGCGAAGGCGGCGATCCACATGAGCAAGTACGGCGAGATGCCGCGCTTCGACAAGGAGCTGTCGATCGTCGACCGCGACGCGCTCGCCGGCTACCTCGTGTGGCTGCGCACCGCGACCGACAAGGACGTCGCGGCCTTGGACGCGCTGTGACGTGACGCCGCAGACCTGACCTGGCTCACCGCTCCGGCTCGGCGGCGGGCAGCGCGAAGAAGAACCGCGAGCTCGCGTCGGGGTCGCGCGCGAACCCGAGGTGACCGCCGTGGGCCTCGACGATCCGGCGGCTGATGTAGAGGCCGAGGCCGGAGCCGTCCGCCGTGCTCGCGCGCGTGTACTTGTCGAACAGGTACGCGGTGTGCTCGGCGTCGACGCCGGAGCCGCCGTCGATCACCGACACGCACGCGAGCTCGCCGGTGCGCTCGATCCGGACGGTCACGCGCGTGTCGCGCGGTGCGTGCTTGAGCGCGTTGTCGACGAGGTTCGCGACGACGCGCTGGATGCGCAGCTCGTCGACGGTGACGGTCACGGCCTCGCGGACCTCGATGCAGACGCGCGGCCGCTCGGCGGCCGGCACGCTGCGGTCGACGGTCTCGGCGATCAGCGACGACAGCTCGGTCGGGTGGCGCCGGATCACGAGCTGGCCGTCGTCGAGCGCGGCGCGATCGAGCAGATCGCGCACCAGGCGATCCATGAACGCGACGTTGTCGCGGATGCGGCGCACCGCGGCGCGCACCGACGGCGGGCACGCGGCGAGGTCCTGCCGGATCAGCTCGGTCTCGAGCTCGATCACGGCGAGCGGGTTCTTGAGATCGTGCACGATCTCGGCACAGTCAGAAGCGGCACGAGCGACCACCGGTCACCTCCCATGGCGAAAGGACTCACGTTCGAGAGCTAGCTCTGCGACACGCGGTTCGCGCACGGAGGACGGAATACGGGCTCGGTGTGGACGCGCCCCAGCGCGGGCGCGGCCGTCCACGTCATCGCGACCACCTGGCGATCGGGCGCCGGCACCTCGAGCGAGCTCGGCGGCGACGTCAGGTCGTCGACGCTCGGGGCCGCGCTCGAAGCGTCGGCGGTGAGATCGGGCTGCAGGTCGACGATCTGCTGCAGCGTGCTCGCGCCGAGGAGCACGGCCACGGCGAACGCGATCCCGATCGCTCGACCTGCCACCTGTCCAATCTAGCCGCCGTGATCGCGATGTCCAGCGCGATCGGCGAGCTATAACTTTGCACATGCCGACGTTTTCGTATCAGGAGTTACTGCCGATCGGACATCACGATGACGCGCCGTACCGGCGGCTCGGTAGTGACGGCGTCGCGACGTTCACCGCCCGAGGCAAGACCTTCCTCGAGGTCCAGCCCGAGGCCCTGACGCTGCTGGCGCGCACCGCGATGCGAGACATCGCGCACTTGCTGCGCCCGGGACATCTCGCACAGCTCCGGACGATCCTCGACGACGCCGAGGCCTCGGCGAACGACAAGTTCGTCGCGCTCGAGCTGCTCAAGAACGCGAACATCGCCGCCGGCGGCGTGCTGCCGGGCTGCCAGGACACCGGCACCGCGATCGTGATGGGGAAGAAGGGCCAGTACGTCATCTCGCCAGGAGATGAAGAGGCGCTCGCGAAGGGCATCTACGACACCTACACGACGGCGAACCTGCGCTACTCGCAGGTCGCGCCGCTCGACATGTTCGAGGAGAAGAACACCGGCACGAACCTGCCGGCGCAGATCGAGCTCTACGCGACCGCCGGCGACGAGTACCACTTCCTGTTCATGGCCAAGGGTGGCGGCTCGGCGAACAAGAGCCTGCTGTTCCAGGAGACGAAGGCGCTGCTCAACCCCAAGTCGCTCGCCGCGTTCCTCGATCAGAAGCTGCGCTCGCTCGGCACCGCCGCGTGCCCGCCGTACCACCTCGCGGTCGTCATCGGCGGCACGAGCGCCGAGTACACGCTCAAGGTCGCCAAGCTCGCGAGCGCGCGCTACCTCGATCACCTGCCGACGAAGGGCTCGCCGAGCGGCCACGCGTTCCGCGATCTCGAGTGGGAGGCCGAGGTCGTGAAGATCGCGCGCGCGACCGGCATCGGCGCGCAGTTCGGCGGCAAGTACTTCTGCCACGACGCGCGCGTGATCCGGCTGCCGCGTCACGGCGCGAGCTGCCCGGTCGCGGTCGCGGTGTCGTGCTCGGCCGATCGCCAGGCGGTCGGCAAGATCACGAAGGACGGCATCTTCCTCGAGCAGCTCGAGACCGATCCGGCGAAGTACCTGCCCGACGTCACGCACGCCGAGCTCGAGGGCGACGTCGTCCACATCGATCTCACGCGGCCGATGACCGAGATCCGCGCGACGCTGTCGAAGTACCCGATCCGGACCCGGCTGTCGCTCAGCGGGCCGATGGTCGTCGCGCGGGACATCGCGCACGCCAAGCTCAAGGAGCGGCTCGATCGCGGCGAGGGCCTGCCGAAGTACCTGCTCGATCACTGCGTCTACTACGCCGGTCCGGCGAAGACGCCCGAGGGCTACGCGTCGGGCTCGTTCGGGCCGACCACCGCGGGCCGCATGGACGGCTACGTCGAGCTGTTCCAGCGCCACGGCGGCTCGATGGTCATGCTCGCGAAGGGCAACCGCTCGCCGCAGGTCACCGAGGCGTGCCACGCGCACGGCGGGTTCTACCTCGGCTCGATCGGCGGCCCGGCGGCGCGCCTCGCGAAGGACTGCATCAAGAAGGTCGAGGTGCTCGAGTACCCGGAGCTCGGCATGGAGGCGGTGTGGAAGATCGACGTGGTCGACTTCCCCGCGTTCATCGTCGTCGATGACAAAGGCAACGACTTCTTTGCGCACATCTCGGGCAGCGGCGGCAAGAAGCTCGCGATCAAGTGAGCGCGCACAGCCGTGTGCGGGGACACCTCCCCGTATTCGCACAGCATTGTCGCGGGCGGTCGCGGCGTTAGCCGCCGGCCCACCCGTTGCACGAGCACAGCCCCATGCGCATGTATCGCCGCCCCGAGCGCATCGTCGATCCTCCGCCGCGTCGCGGCAACGTGCTGCCTGCGGTGAGCGGCGAGATCATCGTCCCCGAGCCTGACGATGGCTGGCCGGAGGGCTCCGCGATCACGACGGTCGACGAGCTCGAGCGGCGCGGCCCCTCATCCCGATTGGCTCCCACAGGATAGGCAGCGCCGGCCAGCTAGTAAAGCGTAATCGGATCGCCGACGGTGCTGGCATGGCGTACGTCGGCATCGACTTCGGCACGACCAACTCGGCGATCGCGATCGCCGACGATCACGGCGCGGTGTCGCTCGTGCCGCTCGCCGGCGCGCCGTACTGGCGCACCGTGCTGTACTTCGAGCCGAGCGGCCAGCTCACCGCCGGCACGCGCGCGATCGCGCGCTACCTCGAGACGAGCGGCGAGGGCCGGCTCGTGCAGTCGATCAAGAGCCACCTCGCGAGCGCGGCGTTCACGAAGACCCACATCCTCGGCCGCCGGTGGGCGCTCGACGACATGATCGCGGCGTACCTGCGCCAGCTGCGCGCCGCCGCGCCGGTGGACCTCGGTCGCCGCTGCGTCGTCGGCCGGCCGGTGCGCTACTGGGGCGCCGAGGACGACGCCGACGACGCGCGCGCGGTCGGCCGCATGCGCGACGCGCTCGCCAAGGCCGGCTTCGACGAGGTCGTGTTCGAGCTCGAGCCGGTCGCCGCCGCGCAGAGGCTCGATCGCGACACGCTCGCCGTCGTCGCGGACTTCGGCGGCGGCACCACCGACTTCTCGGTGATGCGCGGCGCGCGCGTGCTCGCGACCGGCGGCATCGGCGTGTCGGGCGATGCGTTCGACGCGCGCGTGATCGACGCGATCGTCGCGCCCGCGCTCGGCCGCGGCACGCGCTACGTCTGCGACGAGATGGGCGGCGAGGCGCCGGTGCCGGCGTGGCTGTACGGCCACCTGCGGCGCTGGCACCTGCTCAGCTTCCTCAAGGAGGACGCGACGCAGCGGCTGCTCGCCAGGGTCGCGCACGGTGCCAGGGCTCCCGCGCAGATCGAGAAGCTCGTGCGCGTGATCGACGACGATCTCGGCCTGCCGCTGCACCACGCCGTCGAGGGCGCGAAGGTCGCGCTGTCGTCCGCGCGCGACACGCGCGTCGCGCTGCCCGCGCTCGAGCTCGACCTGCCGGCGACGCGCGACGCGTTCGACGGCTGGATCGCCGAGGACCTCGCCGCGATCGATCGCGTGCTCGACGACACGCTCGCGCGCGCCGGGGTCGTGGCCGGCGACGTCGATCGCGTGTTCGCGACCGGCGGCAGCTCGCTCGTGCCCGCGGTGCGCGCGCGACTCGCCGCACGGTTCGGCGGCGACCGGCTGCACGGTCCCACCGCGCTATCGCGCGGTCCCGAAATCGCCGATCTCGCCGAAGGCGAGCTGACGAGCGTCGCGTGGGGGCTCGCGGCCCGCGCGCGTCAGCTGTTCGGCGCGTGAGCGGACAGGAAGTCGTTCAGCAGCTTCGCGAACGCCTCGGGCTCGTCGAGCATCACGAAGTGCTTGGCCTTCGGCACGACGACGATCTGCTTGTGCGGCACCGCCTCGACCTGCGAGCGGTACAGCTGCTGGTAGCCGCCGTCCGCGAGCACGAGCAAGAGCGGCGCGGTGATCTTGCCGAGCTCGCCGCGCAGGTCGGTCTTCACGAGCTCGTAGATCGCGTCGCCCATCGTCTGGCGATCGGACTTCGTGATCTCGTCGAGGTACGGCGCGATGTGCTTCGGATCCGCGACCATGCCGGTGTACGCGGCCTTGACCTGCTCGGGCAGCTCGTCTTCACCATGGCGGCGCTCGCCATCCACGGCTACGAGCCGGTCGCGCTGCGCTACTTCACCTTCAACCCCGACG
>JBLMXA010000089.1:0-8241 GCA_050257515.1 Acidobacteriota bacterium
GATCTGGTTCCCGCGCGGCGAGCTCGATGTCGACGAGGCCGAGGCGTTCTTTTTGTGCCCGGCCTCTCGGCTCCGCTACCGCGTCCACGACGGCGTCCCCGACCTCCTCGTCGAGGACGCCGACGAGCTGCCGGCCCCCGAGGTCGCGCGCCTCGTGGCGCGGGCGCGCGAGCTGGATCTACGTGTTCCGTAAGGATCTTCGCGCGCTTAGCGCGAACACAGCGCTTGACCTTTGGCGCCATAGGCGGTAGATCGCCGGTTCTCTCAGCGGAGAACCGCCGTGCTGAAGTCGCTATCGATCTTCACGGGGAACGCAAACCGTGCCCTCGCCGACGAGATCTGCAAGTTCGTCGAAATCCCGCTCGGGCGGGCAGACGTCACGCACTTCTCGGACGGAGAGATCTACGTCGAGATCGGCGAGAACGTCCGTGGCGTCAACTGCTTCGTCGTGCAGCCGACGTGCTCGCCGCCGAACCAGTTGCTCATGGAGCTGCTGATCATGATCGACGCGCTCAAGCGCGCGTCGGCCGGCTCGATCGTCGCGATCGTGCCGTACTTCGGCTACGCGCGGCAGGATCGCAAGGCGAAGCCGCGCACGCCGATCACCGCGAAGCTGGTCGCGAACCTGATCACCGCCGCCGGCGCCGACCGCGCGCTCGCGATGGATCTCCACGCCGGCCAGATCCAGGGCTTCTTCGACATCCCGTTCGATCACCTCTACAGCATGCCGGTCTTGATCGACGAGCTGCGCACGCTGCAGTTCGTCGGCGACAGCACCGTCGTGATCTCGCCCGACGCCGGCGGCGTCGAGCGCGCGCGCGCGTTCTCGAAGCGCCTCGGCGCGAGCCTCGCGATCATCGACAAGCGCCGTCCGGCGCCGAACGTCAGCGAGGTGATGAACATCGTCGGTGACGTCAAGGGCAAGAAGGCGGTGATCGTCGACGACATCATCGACACCGCCGGAACGCTGACGCACGCGGCCGAGGCGATCATGAAGGCCGGCGCGGCGAGCGTGTCGGCGTGCGCGAGTCACGCGGTGTTCTCCGGGAAGGCCGTGCAGCGCATCACCGACTCGCCGCTCCAGCACGTCGTCGTCACCAACACGATCCCGCTCTCGGAAGCGGGTCAACAGTGCGCGAAGGTGCGCGTCAAGAGCGTCGGGCGGTTGCTCGGCGAGGCGATCAAGCGCATCCATCACGGAGATTCGATCTCGAGTCTGTTTGTCTGATCTGAGTAGAGGAAAAGGGACCTGTCATGCCTGCCACTGAAGTCGGAAAGCTCACCGTCACTCTTCGCAACAACGCCGGTAAGGGCGCGGCCACGAAGCTGCGCGCGCGCGGCAAGGTCCCGGGCGTCTGCTACGGCGTCTCGACGGAGCCGTCGGCCGCAGGCAAGATCGATCCACTGCCGATCGAGGTCGACGTCAAGGCGCTGCGCGCCGCGCTCGATCCGGTCCGCAAGCAGAACACGGTCATCGATCTGACGATCGAAGGCAACGGCGCGACCCGCAAGCTGCACGCGCTCGTCAAGGACTACCAGATCGATCCGCTGCGCCGCGACATCATGCACGTCGACCTGCACGCGATCGATCCGGACAAGGAAGTTCGCGCCGAGGTTCCGCTCGAGTTCGCCGGCAAGCCGAAGGGCGCGATCGACGGCGGCCAGCTGCGCACGCAGCTCCGCTCGCTGCTCGTCCGCGCGAAGCCGAACGACATCCCCGTCAAGCTGACCGTCGATGTCTCGCCGCTCGAGATCGGTGACGTCATCCACGTCTCCGAGATCGCGCTGCCCGACGGCGTCACCAGCGTCACCGGCCGCGACCTCGCGGTCGTCAGCTGCGCCAAGCCGGAGGAGGAGAAGATCGAGGTCACGGCGGTGCCTGCCGAGGGCGCGGCTGTGGCACCCGGCGCGGCTCCTGCGGCCGGCGCGGCCCCCGCGGCCGGCGCCCCTGCGGCCGGCGCGGCTCCTGCGGCCGGCGCGAAGGCGGGCGACAAGGCGGCGGCTCCGGCCGGCAAGGCCGCGGCGCCCGCGGCTCCCGCGAAGAAGAAGTAAGAGGGATAAACCGCCAAGACGCCAAGCACGCCGAGATCAGAGATTTGATTTTCTGGTCTTGGCGACCTCGGCGCCTTGGCGGTTCAATTTCTGCGTCATGACGGGGCTGGTCGTCGGCCTGGGCAATCCGGGCAAGAAGTACGAGAAGAACCGCCACAACGTCGGCTTCATGGTGGTCGACGAGCTCGCGCGTTCGATGACCGCGTGGAAGGCGAACAAGCTCGGCGGCGACGCGACGACGGGGCTCGTCGCGGGCACGAAGGCCGTGCTGCTCAAGCCGATGGAGTTCATGAACCTGTCGGGGTTCGCGGTGCAGCGCACGGCGAAGTTCCACGACGTCGAGATCGACCACATCATCGTCGTCCACGACGAGATCGACCTCGATCACGGCATCGTGCGCGCGAAGAAGGCCGGCGGCCACGGCGGCCACAACGGCCTGCGCTCGCTCATGGAGCAGCTCGGCAGCGGGGACTTCCTGCGCGTGCGCATGGGCGTCGGCCGAGATCCGCACAAGCCGCCCGGCAGCAAGGACGCCGCCGCGTGGGTGCTCGCGGATTTTCCGACGGTGCCGCCGCCCATGATCTCGGCCGGTTGCGAGGTCGTCGAGACCATCGTCGCAAAAGGCATCCAGCACGCGATGAACCAGCACAACAGCCGCCCGGCTGTGCTATAGAGCCGCCCTTCCCTCGCTCCTCCCGCCAGGAGGGGCTTCACACCCACGAGGAACTGACATGGCACGACTGCAGTCACTCCGTGACACGCCGAACACGGCGCGCGAATACGAGACGATCTACATCCTTCGCCCGAACACCCCCAACGAGGGCGTGGCCGAGGTCAACACCCGCATCAAGGGCGTGATCGAAGGCATGGGCGGCAAGGTCATCAAGGTCGACAACTGGGGCAAGCGCCGCCTCGCCTACGAGGTCGCGAAGGAGCGCAAGGGCATCTACCTGTACTGGCTCTACCTGGCGCAGCCCGGCGTCGTCGAGGAGTGCGAGCGCAACCTGCGCATGCTCGACAACGTGATCCGCTACCTGACCACCAAGGTCGACGAGAACGTCGACGTGTCGGCGCGCCCGAGCGAGATCGACGAGACGTCGTACGACAAGGCGGCGCAGACCGCGGCCGACGAGGAGGATCTGTTCCTGTCGCGCGGCGCCGACGAGATGCCGTCGACGAGCGAGGACGACGAGTTCGGCGAGGACGAGTTCGCCGAGGAACCGGCGCCGGCCCCCGCGCCCGAGGAGAAGGAGTAAGCCATGACCACGCGTATGGATGCAGGCGACGAAGGGCTCGATCGCGACGGCGACGACCGCCGCGGCCTCAAGGGCCGTGGCGGTGCGATGCGCCGCAAGCTCCTGTCCGACGAGATCTTCCAGAAGGTCGACTACAAGAACCCCCAGGTGCTGCGCGGTTTCGTCACCGATCGCGGCAAGATGATCCCGCGCCGCATCAGCGGTGCGTCCGCGCGCCAGCAGCGCGTGATTTCGACCGCGATCCGCCGCGCGCGCATGCTCGCGCTGCTGCCGTTCTCGGTGACCGGAGACTAGTCATGGCGATGCAGCTGATCCTCACGCAGGACGTCGACAACCTCGGCAAGGCCGGCGAGCTCGTCTCGGTCAGGCCCGGCTACGGCCGCAACTATCTGGTTCCGAGAGGACTCGCCGTGACCGCGACGGTTCGCAACAAGAACCGCCTCGAGCACGAGAAGGCGCTGATCGAGAAGCGCGTCGCGAAGGAGCGGGCGACCGCGACCGAGATCGCGGGCCGCATCAACGGCATGACGCTCCAGTTCGAGCGCATGGTCGGCGAGGACGAGAAGCTGTTCGGCTCGGTGACCAACCGCGACATCGCGGACCAGCTGAAGAAGGCGAACGTCGAGATCGATCACCGCTGGGTCGCCCTCGACCACCCGGTCAAGGCGCTCGGCAAGTACGAGGTCGCCGTGCGGCTCGCCGCGGGCGTGACCGCGACGCTGAAGTTCTGGGTCGTCGGCAAGGAGAAGTGATCGAGCTGGTACCGGCGCGCACCTCGCGGCGCTCGCCGCGCAGGACGCGCTCGTCGAGCTGTGGCTCGTGCGCGGCGACGAGTACCTTCGCGACGCCGCGAGGGGCTCGCGCTGAAGATGCTCGAGCTCGCGCGTGCGTATCTTCCCGAGCGGTCGCGCGCGCTGATCGCGCGGCTCGGCGGCGAGCGCGTCGCCGACGTGACGACTCCGGACGGTGCGACGATGTGGCGGTTTTCGATCGCGACGACGATCAGACCGCCGGTGTAGATTCCATCGGATGTCCCGCGACCGCCGCGTCCTGCCGCACAACCTCGACGTCGAGGCGTCGATCCTCGGCGGGATCATCGTGCGCAACGAGGTCCTGCTGCAGCTCGAGACGCTCGAGATCAGCGACTTCTACGACCTCAAGCACAAGGTCGTGTTCGAGGCGATCAGGAACCTCGAGGCGATGGGCCGGCCGATCGACGTCGTCACGCTCGAGGCCGAGATCGAGAAGGCCGGCAAGCTCGACGCGATCGGCGGCGTCGCGTTCGTCGGCGAGCTGGCGCTGCGCGTGCCGAGCGTCGACAACGTGCTCGCGTACGCCGAGATCGTCCGCGACCACAGCCAGGCGCGCAAGCTGATCTTCGCGGCCGGCGAGGTCGTCGAGCGAGGCTACGAGGACGGCCTCGAGGTCCGCGACTACCTCGACGACGCCGAGGCGAAGATCTTCGAGGTCACGCAGCGCAAGGACAAGTCCGGTCCCGAGGCGCTCAAGGGCCTCGTCAAGAAGGTGTTCAGCTCGCTCGACGAGCGGTTCAAGTCGCCGGACGGCATCACCGGCGTGCCGACCGGCTTTGCCGATCTCGACACGCGCACGGCCGGCCTGCAGCCCACCGAGCTCGTCATCCTCGCGGCGCGCCCCGCGATGGGCAAGACGTCGTTCGCGATGTCGCTCGCGCAGAACGCGGCGACGAGCGGTGGCTGGCCGGTGCTCGTGTTCTCGCTCGAGATGAGCTCGACGCAGCTCGCCGAGCGCATGCTGTGCTCCGAGGCGAAGGTCGACTCGTCGGCGCTGCGCCGCGGCCAGCTCCAGCGCCAGGACATGACGAACCTGACGTACGCCGCGGCCACGCTGTCGAAGGCGCCGATCCTGATCGACGACTCGCCGGCGCTTTCGATCCGCGAGGTCCGCGCGCGCGCGCGGCGGTTCCGCATGGATCCGATGATGTTCCCGAAGGAGGGCGGCAAGAAGTTCGGCCTCATCGTGATCGACTACCTCCAGCTCATGCGCGGCTCGCCGCAGGCCGCGAAGGCGTCGCGCGAGCAGGAGATCAGCGAGATCTCGCGCGGTCTCAAGTCGCTCGCGAAGGAGCTCGCGTGCCCGGTGATGGCGCTGTCCCAGCTCAACCGCTCGCTCGAGTCGCGCACCGACAAGCGGCCGCAGCTCTCGGATCTTCGCGAATCCGGCGCGATCGAGCAGGACGCCGACGTCATCATGTTCATCTACCGCGACGTCGTCTACAACAAGGACGCCGAGAACCCGAACATCGCGGAAGTGATCATCGGCAAGAACCGCCACGGTGCGACCGGCACGGTCGAGACGCACTTCGAGGGCCGCTACACGCGGTTCGAGAACCTGTCGCAGCGCTCCGACGGCCCGCCGCCGGGCTACTAGCGCGCGCTGGCCGCCAGATCGGCTACGGACAGCTCGCGCGTTTCCACGACCTCAGGATGTCGCGAGCGCGGCTGCGGTCTCATACAATGGCGACGTGCCGAATCCCACGCCGGGGACGCTCCTGGGGGCATATCGCGTCGAGGGATCGATCGGCGCGGGCTCGATGGGTGAGGTGTTCCGCGGCGTCGACACCGGGCTCAACCGGCGCGTCGCGATCAAGATCCTGTCGGAGAAGCACCGCGACAGCCCCGAGCTGCGCGCGCGGTTCGTGCGCGAGGGCCGCGCGGTCGCCGCGATCAGCCATCCCAACGTCGTCCAGGTGTTCGCGACCGGCATCTTCGACGAGCGGCCGTACATCGCGATGGAGCTGCTCGACGGCACCGATCTCGGGTCGGCGGTCGAGAAGAAGGGGCCACTGTCGTCGATCGAGGCCGCGCACGCGGCGCTCGACGCGGCGCAGGGGCTCGCCGCCGCCTCGCGGGCCGGCCTCATCCACCGCGACGTCAAGCCGTCGAACCTCGTGCGGCTGTCCGACGGCAAGGTCAAGGTCACCGACTTCGGCCTCGCGAAGCCGGTCGATCCCGGCAGCGAGCCAGCGCTCACCGCGATGGGCGTCGTCGTCGGCACGCCCGACTACATCGCGCCCGAGCAGGCGCGCGGCGAGACGATCGACGAGCGCGTCGACGTCTATGCGCTCGGCGGCACGCTGTACTTCCTGCTCACCGGCGTGCCGCCGTTCCGCACCGGCAAGCCGGCCGAGGACAAGTACCTGAAGGTCGTCGCGCGCCACCTGCGCAACCCGCCGCCCGAGGCCGCCGCCACCAACCCGGCGGTCGATCGCGAGCTGTCGGAGCTCGCGAGGCAGATGATGGCGAAGCGGCCCGACGAGCGGCCGAGCTACCAGGAGGTGATCCACCGCTGCTCGGGGATCCTCGCGCGGCTCGATCCGGGCTCGGTGCCCGAGCTGATCGCGCAGACCCGCGAGCGCAGCCGGCCGATCGTGATCCCCGAGGGCGTCGGCGCGTCGCTCGGCGGTCACGGCCCGACGATCAGCGACGGCGAGCTCGCCGCGATCCGCGGCGGGTTCCCGGCCTGGGTGATCGTCGTGACGCTGGCGTGCGTCGGGCTGTTCGTCGCCGGCCTCATCGTCTACATGACGCGCGGGGATGACAGCGCGCGATCGAGCACGAGCACGAGCACGAGCACGAGCACGAGTACGACCGGAAGTGCCAGACCCGGCGTGCCCGACGGCATGCTGCTGGTGACCAAGCCCGACGGCCACGCGTGGTTCTTCGTCGACGAAAAGCCGGTCACCGCCGCGGCGTACCGCCAGCTGTTCGCCGGTCACCAGCAGCCGGGCGGGGCGGAGGATCCGGTCGTGCTCGTCAGCTACGACGAGGCGCGGTCGTATGCGGGGACGCGAGGCGGGCGCCTGCTGCGCGGCGACGAGTGGGGACCGGCCGCGGCCACCCCGGGGTTCGTCGCGCCCGACGGCATGTTCGAGTGGATCGAGTCGCCCGAGGGCAAGCGCGAGGTCCGCTCGCGCCCCAAGTCGCAGATCCGGCCCGACAAGGGCCAGCCCGACGTCACGTTCCGGGTCGTCAAGGACGCGCCCTGACACGGGAGTTTCGCGATATATAGTCGCGACGCATGTCCTCCGATGTCGATCGCCTCGTCGACCTGATCGCGCAGCGTGTACGCGACCGGCTCGGCTCGCGCCCCGCCGCCAAGCTCGCGGTGCTGCCGCGCGACCGCGGCGAGTGCAACGACGACACCGCGCCGGGCGAGGACTGCGCGAGCTGCGGCTCGTGCGTCGTCCGCCGGCCGTGGTCGGTGCGCGCGATGGAAGAGGTCGGCAGCGTGCGCGTCGGCGCGATGCCCGGCGTCGGCGAGGTGCCGGCGGATCTCGGCAAGCTGATCGACCACACGCTGCTCAAGCCCGAGGCGACGCGCGACGAGGTCGTCAAGCTGTGCGAGGAGGCGCGCAAGCACCACTTCGCGAGCGTGTGCGTCAACACGACGTGGGTCCCGCTCTGCAAGTCGCTGCTCGCTGGCTCCGACGTCATGGTGTGCGCGGTCGTCGGCTTCCCGCTCGGCGCGATGACGCCGACCGCGAAGGCCTACGAGGCGCGCGAAGCGGTGCGCCAGGGCGCGCGCGAGATCGACATGGTGCTCAACATCGGCGCGCTCAAGAGCCGCGACTACGAGACCGTGTTCGAGGACATCTGCCGCGTCGTCAAGGCGTCGGCGCCGGCGGGAGTCAAGGTCATCCTCGAGACCAGCGCGCTCACGCACGAGGAGAAGATCATCGCGTGCTCGCTGTCCAAGCTCGCGGGCGCGGCGTTCGTCAAGACGTCGACCGGCTTCGGCAAGGGCGGCGCGACCGTCGAGGACGTCCAGCTGATGCGCCAGCTCGTCGGCTCCGAGCTCGGCGTCAAGGCGTCGGGCGGCGTGCGCACCGTCGAGGACGCGGTGAAGATGGCGCAGGCCGGTGCGAACCGCATCGGCGCGAGCGCGTCGGTCG
>JBLMXA010000090.1:0-17530 GCA_050257515.1 Acidobacteriota bacterium
ACCGCTGGATCGCCGAGCTCGCGGTGCGCCACCCGCCGTTCGAGGCGCGCCTGCGCCGCGCGCTCTCGGTGTCGCGCGAGAGGCTCGCGTGGGTGTCGGGCGTCAAGCAGGAGCTGCTCGACTTCTTCGTCCGCCAGGGCATCAGCGTGTCGGGCGAGATGGTGCGCGTGCGCCAGCTCGGGCTGTGCATCGACTGCAAGCTGTGCGAGGAGGCGTGCGAGGAGCGCTACGGCGCGCGCCGGCTGACGCTCGGTGGCTACCAGCTCGGCATGCTCGACTTCATCTACACGTGCCGCACGTGCACGGACCAGCGGTGCGTCGACCCGTGCGCGTACGACTCGATCAAGTACGACGAGCAGCGCAAGGAAGTCGTGATCAACGAGGCGACGTGCACGGGCTGCACCGCGTGCGCGCAGGCGTGCCCGTACGGCGCGATCGACATGATCGAGGTCGAGCCCGACGCGCCGACGTTCAAGAAGGACTTCAAGGCGCGGCTCGACAAGCGCGACGCGCTCAGGTTCGGACCGGGCACCGGCCGCGTCGCGCGCGCGCGCCGGATCGCGAACAAGTGCGATCACTGCGCCGCGTACGGCGACCAGGCCTGCGTGTCGGCGTGCCCGACCGGCTCGCTGATCGAGGTCAACGCGTACGATCTGTTCCGCGAGCGCTCGCCGGCGATGGCGCAGCTCGCGCGCGCCGGGTTCGATCACGATCTGACGAAGAAGCAGCGCAAGGAGGTCCTGCCGGTGTTGCAGTTCACCGAGGGCCTCGACGTGCGCTCGGGCGGCCTCGCGAAGCTCAAGCGCGGCCGCTACGCGCCGCTGATGTTCTGGGTGATCGGCATGGTCGCGTTCATGATCGTGACCGGCGAGATCATCCTGCGCCTCAAGGCGCCGGAGATGAGCTACCGGTTCAGCGTGATCAAGGCCGACCCGTCGAACGCGGGGATCGCCGAAGCGCAGCTGCTCGATCTGGCGAAGGGCTACGCGCCGGGCAAGGGCCTGTCGGTCTACTGCGGCCTGATCGGCACGATCCTGATGGTGATCGCCGCGGTCTATCCGATCTTCCGGCGCATCAAGCTGTTCCGGTGGATGGCGTCGAACACGATGTGGTTCGACTTCCACCTCATGGCGGGCATCGTCGGGCCGATGTTCATCGTGCTCCACGCGTGGTTCAAGCTCGACAACTGGGTCGCCGCCGCGTTCTGGAGCATGACGATCGTCGTCGTGTCGGGCTTCCTCGGCCGCTACCTGTACACGCTCGTGCCCGGCCTGGCGAGCGGCGTCGAGCTCGAGGAGCTCGACCACGAGCGCGCGTTCCAGGCGTTCCGGCCGCGGCTGCCCGTGCCGATGGCCGAGATCGATCGCGAGCTCGCCGAGCAGCGCGCGAAGGCGCAGAAGGTCGCGATGTCGAGGAGCGTGCTGCGCGCGCTGTGGTTCCTGCTGTTCCAGGATCTGTTCCGGATGTTCCGCACGCTCGCTCGCCGCGGGCGCCTCAAGCAGCTCGGCGTCGACAAGCCGACGCGCGCGATGCTCGCGCGCCGCGCCTCGCGCATGATCGTCATCGCGCGCCGCCAGGTGGTGGCGCCGAAGGCGCAGCTGCTCCTCAACTCGTGGAAGAAGGTCCACGTGCCGTTCACGATCATCCTCACCGGGTTCGCTGCATTCCACATCTGGGAGGCGTGGTCTCGTGCGTGGTAGCTACCTCGTCACGCTCGCCCTGCTGTGCGGGCTGTTCGCCGTCGCGCGCGCCGACGACTTCTTCTCGAGCAAGCCCGGCGATCTGACGTCGAGCCACGCCGCGCTCGACGATCCGCAGCACTGCAACGACTGCCACGTCGACGGCACCAAGGACGTCGATCGCAACAAGTGCCTCAACTGCCACGACCACAACAACCTGCGCGACCGCATGCGCAACGGGAAGGGCTTCCACTCGTCCGAGCTCGTCGGCCAGAAGGCGTGCGAGAAGTGCCACCTCGAGCACAAGGGCCGCAACTACGACCTGATGGGCTGGCCCGCGATCCCGGGCAAGCAGGACAACTTCGACCACGACCTCACGAAGTGGCCGCTGCACGGCAAGCACGCGACGACGAAGTGCGCCGACTGCCACAAGAAGAAGGACAAGCAGGGGCTGACGGTCTACATGGGCACCGGCCGGCCGGCCGACAGCGATCGCGTGCTGTGCGGCTACTCCGGCTGTCACGCGAACGACCAGCCGCACAAGTTCGAGCAGAGCGAGCGCGACAAGCTGCTGTGCGAGCGCTGCCACACCGAGAGCGTGTGGAAGCCGGCGAAGCCGCCGAGCGAGATGAAGTTCAACCACGACGACCGCAAGGACGCGCTGATGCCGCTCATCGGCTCGCACAAGGACGTCGCGTGCGCGAAGTGCCACCCGAAGAGCGTGTTCAACCTGCCGCAGGCGCATCCCGACAACTGCGGCAACCAGGGCTGTCACCAGTCGGTGCACGACGGCCATCTGTTCGGTACGCGGCCGTGCGAGTGGTGCCACTCGCCGTCGTTCAAGACGCTCAAGCAGCAGAACTTCGATCACACCGAGAAGACCAAGTTCGACCTCGGCCCCGCGCACCGCAAGATCAAGTGCTACGACTGCCACACCAAGGCGCTCGGCACGAGCAAGCCGAACGGCGCGTGCGCGATCTGCCACGCGAAGGACAGCCATCACGGCGATCGGTTCAGCGAGTTCGGCTCGCCACCGGCGTGCCAGACCTGCCATCCATCGGGCGGCCCGAAGTTCACGCCGAGCGCGTTCAACCACGGCGCTCGCACGAAGTTCAGGCTCGAGTTCAAGCACGCCGAGCTCGCGTGCCGGCAGTGCCACCGCGGCTCGAGCCCGTCGGACTTCGAGGACTTCCGGCCGCTGTTCAACGGCAACCGGCTCAACTGCATGGGCTGCCACGCCCACGCGAAGGTCCACTCCGATCCGAAGCACCCCAAGGGCCTCTACGCCGACAGCGCGAAGTGCATCCCCGGCGAGAAGACCTCGTGCAAGTGCCTCACGTGCCACATGCACCCCGGCGATCCGACGATCCGCAAGGGCAAGGACAACCAGATGGTCGAGGTCGCCCACGGCATCAAGGGCACGTTCCCGCTCGTCAAGGGCCACAAGGGCGTGCCGTGCAACGACTGCCACACCGGGCGCGACAAGAAGAACCGGACCTCGTTCTCGCACGTCGAGCCGAACTGCAACGCCGCGGGCCAGTGCCACGAGGACTCGCTGCACAAGGGCTCGCTCGGTGCGAACTGCCTGACGTGTCACTCGCCGGGCACGTGGGACGCGCTGCGCTTCGATCACGATCAGCCGTTCCCCGACGACGCGAAGGGCGAGGTCAAGGCGTTCCCGCTCAAGGGCGCGCACAAGGACAACAAGTGCGAGGACTGCCATCCCAAGCGCGACTTCGCCGCGGCGCACGCGACGTGCAGCGCCGAGGGCTGTCACGCCGATGACGACGCGCACAAGGGCCGGCTCGGCCTCCAGTGCGAGAAGTGCCACGTCGAGACCGGCGACAACATCTTCAACCACAACACGATGTCGGCGTTCCACCTCGACGGCAAGCACCTCGAGGTGCGGTGCGCCGACTGCCACCCGTCGATCACGTTCAAGCCGCGCCCGACGACGTGCTTCGGCTGCCATCCCGAGCCGAAGGTCCACAAGGGCCAGTACGGCACCGCGTGCGAGCAGTGCCACACGACGAAGACGTTCTCCGACGTCAAGCCGCTGCACGACGTCGGCGACTTCTCGCTCAAGGGCATGCACGACAACATCGCGTGCGAGCGCTGCCACAAGGACAACCGGCCGCTCGCCGGCTCCGGCAACCTGTGCATCAACTGCCACCGCCAGGACGACGTGCACAACAACGCGCTGTCGCCGAGGTGCGGCGAGTGCCACACGCAGTGGTCGTTCACGCCGGCACGGTTCGATCACACCCGCGTCGGCTGCAACCTGGTCGGCCTCCACCGCGCGCTCGCGTGCTTCGACTGCCACAAGAACGGCAACTACGTCGCGCTGTCGCCGACGTGCGTGAGCTGTCACCACGACGACGCGGTCAAGGTCCAGATGATCGGCGGCGTCGACCATCCGAACCAGCCGACGTGCTCGGGGTGCCACAACCCGAACACGTGGCTGAACGCACCTGCCGCCGGCTTCCCGCGCGAGTCGGTGTGCCGATGACGCGCCACCTCGCGCTCGCCCTGCTGCTCGTCGCCACCGCCGGGCATCTCGCTCGGGCGAAGGGCAGCAAGAAGGCCGCGAAGGCGGACGACAGCAGCGACGACGTCCAGACGAGCGACGACTCCGACGACTCCGACGACTCCGACGACTCGGCTCCCAGCGGCAAGGGCAAGGACGCGGTCACGGTCAAGGACGACGACTCCGAGCCGGCCAAGCCCACCGACGAGCCGGTCAAGCAGGACCTCACCGGCCACGATCTCGGCACGAAGAAGAAGCCGAACGAGTTCGAGAAGGACCGCTTCTTCGTCGACAAGGTCGACACCGAAAAGACCCAGGACGCGACGCTGATCCAGGGCAGCCTGACCTCGTCATCGTTCATCTATCACGAGAGCGGCGGCAACCTTCCGGGCACGCTCATGAACGTGAACGTGCCGTCGAACAGCAACTTCGATCGTTACTTCACCGAGCTGCGCCTGCAGAGCGATTTCCGCCACATCTCGGCGTCGCGCTGGGATGCCCGCATCGATGCGCGCGCGCGGTTCGTCGATACGCCGTCGCCGACGACGGCGGGCTATACGCCGCCGACGGTCGCCGGAATGCCGGCGACGACGATCCAGTCCGGCCTCACCGGCCAGAACGAGTACGACCTGCGCGAGCTGTGGGCGATCCGCAACGGCGAGCGCACCGACGTCATCATCGGCCGCCAGTTCCTGCCCGATCTCGGCGCGATCAAGATCGACGGCGTGCGCGTCGACTACGCGAGCTCGAACGAGCTCACGTACCTCGGCTTCGCCGGTCTGTATCCGCTGCGCGGCTCGCGCTCGATCACGACGGACTACATCAAGCTGGATTCGAAGCCGGGAACCGATCCGGTAGGCCCGCTCGTCGGCGCCACGGGCGGTGGCGCCGCATACCGTACGGCGAACGCGTACGGGTCGTTCGGCGCCGTCGCGCTGGTGCCTCCCGCCGAGCAGCCGCGCATCTTCGCGACCGCCAACGGCTACTACCGCCTCGGCTCGGTGCTCGACATCTATCACTTCGTCATCCTCGACGTCTACGGCACGCAGGAGCAGAGCGGTGGTGTGCTGACGGACGTGTCGGGCGGCTTCAACTACAAGCCCGATCCGCGGCTGCGGATCACCGGGAGCTACAACCGCGTCGACACCGAGACGCTGAACGTCCAGGCCAACGCGTTCCTGAACCCGCAGGACACGAACATCAACGTCGTCCAGAACGAGGCGACGATCGCGCGGCTCGCGACGAACGAGGTGCGCGGCAGCGTGTCGGCGGGGCTCGGGCCGCAGCAGCGGTTCGAGATCACGGCGGCGGCGGCGTACCGCATGCGCCCGCAGTTCACGCTGAGCTCGCCGTCGGGGATGGCGCTCGCGACGCTGCCGGCGGCGACCAGCGTCGAGGCCTACGGCTCGATCACGGACCGCCACTCGATCGCGGACCTGCGCCTCGGCGCGGATGTCGTGCAGACGTTCGGGGTCGGCACGGTCCCCTACAGCCGCAGCAAGTTCTTCGCGCTGCGCGCGTTCGCCGGTCACGACATCAAGGGCGGGCAGGGCGAGCTCGAGGGCGAGATCGCGTACTCGACGACGAACGACGCGTCGGGCGGTCAGTGCATGACGCAGATGGATCTCGGCACGTGCTTCGGCGCGACGACCGGCTCGGTGATCTCGCTCGGTGGCACCGGCTACTACCGCTTCAACCGCGACTGGTTCGGGATCGCGAGCGTTTACCTGACGCAGACCGCGCTCAAGGAGGCCATGCAGATGGCGGCGGATCCGTCGGTGCTCGGGCTGTCCGGGTACCTGCGCCTCGCATACCGGTTTTGACGCGTGCGCTCAGCCCGGCGCGCGACGGACGAGCGCGAGCCCGAGGTAGAGCGCGAGCAGCACGGCGCCCGCGCCCCATAACCCGTCGCGAACGGCGGGCAGCTTGCTCGCGGCGGGCGTAGCGGTCGCGATCGTGACGGTGAGGCCGAGCGTCGGGTGGCGAGGCACCGACAGCGTGAGCGGCGTGCCGGGCGCGCCGTCGCCGGCGAGCAGCCCGCCCGGCGCGCCGACGCCGGTGAGCGAGGCCCGCGCGGCGTGATCGGCGAGCACGCGCGTGATCGCCGAGAGCTCGCATGGCGTCGCGACCGCGAGCTGGCCGCCGGCGCCGCCGCTCTGCGCCGCGATCGGTGCGGTGGCGACGATCGTGAGCGTGCGGCCGTCGCTGTCGAGGCGCGTGGTGTCGTCGAGCGAGGGGCGTACGGCGGGCGCGCCGGCGGGCAGCCGCACGAGCGACGTCGCCGCGCCGTCGCGCAGCTGGAACACCTCGATCACCTCGCCGCCGACCGGCGTGAACAGCGCCTCGTTCTTCGCGAGATCTTGCAGCGTCGCGGCGTCGGTCTCGATGCCGGCGCGCAGGACCGGCGTGGTCGCGAGCGTCTTCGCGCGCTGCTCGGCGGCGGCGATCGTCGTGTCGAGCGCGGTCGCGAGCGCGTCGGCGTCGCCGCGCAGGCGAGGCAGCACGTCGTCGCCGCTCGGTGCGCCGGGCGGCGGGACGATCATCGGCAGCGCGGTACCGATCGCGGCGGCGAGCACGGCGAGCACGAGCCACAGCGCGCTCGGGGCGCGGCGGCGGGCGGGTGCCGGAGGCGCGGGCGCGGCGGGTTTCGGAGGCTCGGGCTCGGGCTCGGGCTCGGGGACCGGAACATGGATCGGCGGCAGCGTCGACCGCGCGGTCTTGCGCACGAGCTTGGCCAGGTGCGCGGCGACCACGAGCGGCGTGCGCTCGTCCTCGCTCCATTCCGCGAGCGCGTCGTCGTCGCTGCTCGCTTGCACGGCCGCGGGCGCCGGCACGCGGACCGGCGCGCTCTCCTCGTCGATGCGGCGCGCGCCCTCCATGAGCAGCGCGGTCGTCGACTGGTGGATGCGATCCTCGGCGTCGATCGGCTTGCCGGCGAAGTCGAACTCGCCGGCCTTCCAGCGCAACAGCTGGTAGATGCACTCGGCATCGACCGGCGCCGGCGCACCGCGCCACGTCGCCTGCAGCACCTTGCCGTCGCGGATCGTGATCTCCGCGCTCTGGCCAGCCGGGTTCTTCACCACGAGCACGCCGGTCTTGCGCTCCATCTCGACCAGCACGAGCAGCGTGCTGAGCCCGACCTGCGCGAGATCGCCGCGCAGGCCCGAGCTGGCCGCCGCCGGCGCGGCCGGCCGCCGCTCCTCGAGCGCGCGCGCGACGCGCTTCGCGAGATCGTCGAGCCGGAACGGCTTCATCACGTAGTCGTCCGCGCCGAGCCGGAACGCCTCGATCTTGTCGTCCTCGGTGCCGAGCGCGGTCAGGAAGATCACCGGCAGGTCGGCGTGACGCGGATGCGACCTCAGCTCGCGGACGAGCGACCAGCCGTCGAGCTTGGGCATCATCACGTCGGCGATCAGCAGATCGGGCGGGTTCGCGATCGCGCGCGCGATCGCGTCCATGCCGTCGTTCGCGGTCTCGACGCTGTAGCCGCGCTGCTTGAGCAGCGACACGATCTGGAAGCGGATGTGCTCGTCGTCGTCCGCGACCAGGACGTGGTGCGCCATTCCCCTCGCACCACGCTATCACGCTAGCGCGCCGGTCGGTCGCGACGGCGCAGCGCGAGCCCGTAGAGGCCCAGCAGCAGGCTGGCGGCACCCCACAGCCCGGCGCGCGCGATCGGCACGACGGTCGATTCCGGAGCCGGCGCGGCGATCACCGCGGCCAGCGCGAGGCCGGCCGGCCTGGCGAGCGGGATCGTGATCGGCTCGCCCTGCGAGGTCGTCGTCGCGACGAGCACGACGGGGTGCTCGAGGCCGGTCAGCATCGCCGCGAGCGCGTGCTCGCCGAGCGCGTGCGAGGCCTGGCCGAGGTCGACGGGCAGCGCGATCGCGAGCACGCCGCCGGGGCCGTTCGTTTGCGGCGCGATCGGCGCGCTCGCGATCACCCGGACCGCGCGACCGTCGCTCGCGAGCCGCGGGACGCCGTCGGCCGGCGGCACGAACGGCGGGGCGCTCGCAGGCCTGCGCACCATCGACACCAGGCCGCCGTCGCGCGCCTGGAACACCTCGAACGTCGCGCCGGCGATCGGCGCGAACAGGCCTTCGTGATCGGCGAGGTCCGCGATCGTCGGCGCGTCGGTCTCGATCCCGGCGCGGAGCAGCGGCGTGGTCGCGAGGTTGTGGACGTGTGCGGCGGCCGCGGTCTGCGCGGCGTCGATCACGCGCGACAGCTCGTCGGCATCGCCGTGCAGCTGCGCGATCGCGGCGGTCTGGACATGAGGCGTCGTCGCGTCGGCGATGTAGGGCAGCGCGGCGCCCGCGCTGGCGAGGATCGCGATCGCGAGCAGCCACGGCGCGTGCTGGACGGGCCGGCGCGCGATCGCGGCTGGCGGCGGTGGCTGCGGCAGCGGCGCGACGATCTCGGTGATCTCCTCGTCGGCCTCGACGGGCTTGGGCGTGGCGAGCGCGGGCAGTGTCACGCGCTGGGTCTGGCGCACGAGCTCGGACAGGCGGTGCTGGAGCATCAGCGGCGTATCGGCGCTCCACTCGTCGTCGTCGTCGCCGCGCGTGCGTGGTGACCCGGTACCGCGGCCGAGCCGGATCCGCGTGCTGTTGTCGTGCAGCTGGCTCGCGATCCGTCGCGCGAGCTCGTCCATGTCGATCGCGTGCACTTTGTCGTCGTCACCACGCTGTGCCATGCCGCGGCGGACGCTATCAGCTATCGTTCGCGCATGTCGACTGGCACCGTCTCGCTCGAGCGTCGTGGTCACGTGCTGCTGATGGGTCTCGATCGTGTCACCAAGCGCAACGCGTTCGACCTTGCGATGTGGGACGCCCTGTGCCGGGCGTACGCCGAGCTCGAGCACGATGACGCGCTGCGTGTCGGCGTGCTGCACGCGCACGGCGACCATTTCACCGGAGGCGTCGACTTCGCGCAGTGGGGCGAGCGGTTCGCCTCGGGCACGTGGCAGGTCGTCGACGGCGGGCTCGACCCGCTCGGGCTGTACGGGCCGCGCGTGCGCAAGCCGGTGGTCGCCGCGATCCAGGGAACGTGCTTCACGATCGGAATCGAGCTCGCGCTCGCGACGGACATTCGGCTCGCCGCGCGTGCCACCCGGTTCGCGCAGATCGAGATCAAGCGTGGCATCTACCCGGTCGGCGGCGCGACGTTGCGGTTCCCACGCGAGTGCGGCTGGGGCAACGCGATGCGCTGGCTGCTCACCGGCGATGACTTCGACGCCGCCGAGGCGCTGCGAATCGGCCTCGTCCAGGAAGTGGTCGAGCCAGGCGAGCTGCTCGCGCGGGCCGTCGCGATCGCTGACACTATCTCGCAGCAGGCGCCGCTCGGCGTGTACGCGACGCTCGCGTCATCGCGCGCCGCGCTACCCGCGGCCGAGCACGCCGCCGCGGCCCGGCTGATGCCCGAGCTGCGGCCGATCATGACCAGCGCCGACGTCCAGGAGGGCCTGCGCAGCTTTCTCGAGCGCCGGCCGGGTAAGTTCACCGGGAGGTGACCATGCACGACGTGATCGTGATCGGGACGGGGCAGGCCGCGCCGGCGCTGGCGACGCGCCTCGCGAAGGCAGGCAGGCGCGTGCTGGTCGTCGAGAAGGGAGACCTCGGCGGCACGTGCGTCAACACCGGCTGCACGCCGACGAAGACGTTGATCGCGAGCGCGCGTGCGGCCCACGTCGCGCGCACCGCGGGCCGGCTCGGCGTGCGCTGCACGGTCGACGTCGACTTCCCCGCGATCGTCGCGCGCAAGGACGCGATCGTGCAGCGCTGGCGCAGCGGCGTCGAGAAGCGGCTGGCCAGGGCGGCGCCGAACCTCGAGCTCGTGCGCGGCCACGCGCGGTTCGTCGGCCCGCGCGAGATCGAGGCGGCCGGCCAGCGCTACCGCGCCGACACGATCGTGCTCAACGTCGGCGGCCGCGCGGTCGTGCCGCCGATCCCCGGCCTCGACCAGGTGCCGTACCTCGACCACGCGAGCGTGATGGCGCTGCGCGAGCTGCCGCGCCACCTGATCGTGCTCGGCGGCGGCTACATCGGCTGCGAGTACGCGCAGATGTTCCGGCGGTTCGGCGCCGAGGTCACGGTCGTCGACCAGGCGCCGCACCTCATGCCGCGCGAGGACGACGACGTCGCCGCCGAGCTCGACAAGGTGTTCCGCGCCGAGGGCATCTCGCTCGTGCTCGGCGCAAAGGTCGCGCGCGTCGCGAAGGCTGGCGACGACGTCGTCGTCACCCACGGCGGCGGCGAGCTGCGCGGCTCGCACCTGCTCGTCGCGGTCGGCCGGCGGCCCAACAGCGACGACCTCGGCTGCGACAAGGCCGGCGTCGCCCTCGACAAGAGGGGCTTCGTCGTCGCCGACGAGCGCTACCGGACGACCGCGGAGGGCGTCTACGCGCTCGGCGACTGCATCGACCAGCCGCAGTTCACGCACGTCGCGTGGGACGACCACCGCATCCTCTACGACATCCTCGCCGGCGATGCGTCGCGCACGCGCGCCGGCCGCCACATCCCGTACACCGCGTTCACCGATCCGCAGGTCGCCGGCGTCGGCCTCAACGAGCGCGAGGCGAAGGCGAAGAACATCAAGTACGAGCTCGCGACGATGGCGTTCGGCGACGTCGCGCGCGCGATCGAGGTCGACGAGACCGCCGGCATCTTCAAGCTGCTGATCGATCCCGCCAGCGAGCGCATCCTCGGTGCGACGATCGTCGGCTGCGAGGCCGGCGAGCTCGTCCACGTGTTCATCGCGCTCATGCAGGCCCACGCCTCGGTCCGCGCGGTCGTCGACGCCGAGATGGTCCACCCCGCGTTCGCCGAGGGCCTGCAGTCGGTCGCGATGCGGCTGCCGCGGTTCGCGCTGTCCTGACCGCTACTCGAACTTGATCGTCCGGTAGCCGAACAGGCGCACGCGCTTGGCGTAGAGGTCGAGCAGGAACACGAACACGACGCCGAGCAGCACCCACGGCCACAGGTCCTGCGTGTAGCTCACGGTCTCGGCGCCCGGCTGCCAGACCTGCGCGGGCTTGGCCTGATCGAGGCCGCCCGAGACCTGGGCCGCGTGCTGCAGCGGCGCCGTGTCGGGCGTCGACCGCAGGTACTCGAGCGGGTAGGACAGGGCGACCGCGCCGAGCGACTCGGCGACGGTCTTGCCGTCGCGCTTGTGCACGGCCTTGAGCAGGTAGCTGCCGTACTTCTGGATCTTGAAGTCCGCGGTGTAGCGGCCCGCCGCCGTCTGCGCCATCGGCATCTCCTCGGTGACCTTGTTGGTCGCCGGATCGATCACCTCGAGCTCGGTGTCGAGCTCGTTGACGAAGCGGTCGCCGGTGTCGATCGCGTCGACGGTCACCTGCGCGCGGCCATCGGCGACCTTCGCGAACAGGTCGTAGCTGTCGTAGACCTTGCGCCGCATCGAGCTGCGGATCACCTGCGCCCAGAACTTCGGGTAGCCCTGCCAGCGGATCCAGTCCTTGCTCCAGCGGTTCTTGACGTCGCTCGTGAACGCGACGCTCGTGCCGGCGCCGTAGCGCCAGCGCGACAGGATCGGCTCGCCGGTGGTCGCCGCGATCAGGATCGTCTCCGACGTCGGCTTTGGCTTGGTCGTGACGTAGCCGTAGAGCGGCGGCGCGTGCTCGACGTCGGTGCCCTCGATCGCCTCGACGCGCTTGGCGATGACCGTGTGGATCACGTCCTCGACGAGCTGGCTCTTCTGCGCCTCCTGCGTCTCCTTCATGAAGATCTTCGGCAGCGAGCCGATGTCGTCGACCATGTACAGGCGGCCCTCGCCGGCATCGGCGATCATCGACAATAGATTGCGGTCCGCGCCCTGGACGCCGACGCACGACACCGTGATCCGCGAGCCGCGCATGTCCTGGACGAGCTCGGCGATGCCGTCGGTCGGCGCCTCGCCGTCGGTCATCAGGATCACGTGCTTCACCTTCGCGTTGATGCCCTGGAGGATCTCGAACGCCTCCTTGAGGCCCGGGTAGATGTTCGTGCCGCCGCCGGCGTTGAGCCGCGCGATCTCGCTCGAGATGCGGTTTCTGTTCGCGGCGCGCTGCGGCCGCACGTAGACCTGCGCCTCGCTGTCGAACGCGACGACCGCGATGTAGTCGTTCGGCGACAGCACCTCGGCGGTGACGCGCGCCGACTCCTTCGCCGCCTCGAGCTTGGGCCCCTGCATCGAGCCCGAGCGGTCGATCACGAGCACGAGCGCGACGTCGGGCTGCTCCTTGATCTTCTCGGAGTCGAACCGGACCGGCATCATGTTCTCGATCATCGTGCGCTCGTAGCCGCCCGAGCCGAACGAGTCCTCGCCGCCGGCCATGATGAGGCCGCCGCCCATGTTCTTCACGTATGTGTCGAGCGCGGCCATCTGGCCCGCGCCCATCAGGTGCGCCGGCACGTCGGAGACCATCACGAGGTCGTACTTCTCGAGCTCCTTGGGGTTGCTCGGGATGCCGGCGGGGCCGCGCACGGTGACGTCGATGTTCTCGTGCTCGAGCGCTCGCTGCAGATAGCCGGCGCTGCCCGGCTCGCGCAGCACGCCGCCCTCGACGTAGAGCACGTTCGGTTCGCCCTTCACCGGCGCGGTCATCACCGCCTCGTTGTTCTGCTTCTCGGTGTCGTGCTCGTACTTCGCGAGCCGGAGCCGGTACGTCGTCGCGCCGGCGTGCTTGGCGTCGCTCTTGAACTTGATGAGGTTCTTGCCCTCGCGCAGCTCGACGGTCTTGCTCGGCTCGAGGCCGTTGGGGAACTCGTCCTGCTGCAGCGACAAGGTCACCGTCTGCTTGTCGGTCGACCACACCTCGGCGGTGACCTCGTACGGCTGGCCGACCTTGAGATCGTCGGGCGTCGTCACGCCGACGACACGCACCTCGGGCACCGGATCGGTATCGAAGCTGCGCCATGACACGTGCACGCCGAGCTCCTTCGCGCGGTAGGCCTCGACCGCGACGTCGCCCTGCGTCTGGTTGCCGTCGGAGATGATCACCATGCGCGGCAGGTAGCCGTCGGGGTAGAGCCCGTACGCGAGCTGCATCGCGGCCTGCGTGTCGGTGCCCGCGCCGGCGCCGGCGTGGCGCGCGATGCCGCCGGACAGCGGGCCGCTGTCGGGGTGGCGGGCCACCGTCGGCTTCTCGGCGAACGTGACGAGCTGGAGATTTCCGGAGCCCTCGGTCTGCTCGAGCTCGTCGACGTACTGCTTCGCCGCGGCGAGCTGCTTGTCGGACATCGAGTCGGAGACGTCGACCAGCACGATCGTCGCGACCTTGTTCGTGCGCGTGACCCACGATGGCCGCGCGAGCGCGAGCGCGAGCCCGGCGATCACGAGCGAGCGCAGCGACGCCTGGACGACCTGCTGCAGGACGCTCAGATCGGTCAGCGACAGCACGCGGATCACGAAGAACGCGGGCACGACGGCGATCAGATGCAGCCAGTGCGGCGCGAGCAGGTCGACCGGCTTGCCCGCGACCGCGACGGTGACGCTGGTGCGGCCGGCGAGCCACGCGTCGATGCCGACCCAGATCGCGACCGCTGCGATGAGCGCGAGGCCGAGCCGGATCAGCGGCCCGGGCGCGAGCAGCGCGCGCAGCGCCTTCCTCACGGGCGTCATACCGTGATCCTCCGGTGGTACGTCACCCACTCGGTGACGATCAGCGCGAGCGCGAGCAGCACGAGGTAGATCCACAGCTTCTGGCTGCGCGTGATCGAGAATGGCTCGGGCGCCTCGAGCTTCTTGCCGCCGAGCGTCAGCGACGCCGACGGCGCGATGTCGCTCTCGGTCGGCGACGCGAGGTTCGCGGCGAGCGACAGCTGGGCCATCACGTGGCCGTCGGGCGCCTTCGCCTCGAGCTCGTAGTAGCCGACGTGCGCTCCATAGAACGTCGCGAGCCCGTCGAGCACCGGCGTGCGGGTCTTGCCGCCGTCGGGGGCGGTGACGTCGGCCTCGGTCGCGCCGACCACGCCGTCGAGCGGCACGCGCTCGCGCTGGCCGGTCGGGTACGTCGTCAGCAGATCCGCCTGATCGCCGGCGAACCAGTCGAGCGTGTTGACGAGCAGCATCGGGAACGCGACGCGCATCGGCAGGTCGGTCGCGCTGTCGCGGTCCGCCGACGGCAGCGAGAAGCCGAACGCGACGATCTTGCGGTGGCCGTCGCGCTTGGCGGCGACGATCGAGTCGCGTACCGAGTACGCGAGCGTCGACTCGCCCTTCTTGGCGTCGGGCGCGAACGCCTCGCTCTTGTCGACGTAGACATCGCTCATCGTCACCCACCGCATCACGGGGTGGCCCTCGTCGATCTCGGTGATGTGCGGGTTCGCGACGTCGCCGCGGATCGCGATCGGCGTGTGCGGCCCGGTCGGGTGGAAGTAGAGCAGCGAGGTCGGCGGCGGCGGCACGACCTCGGGCGTGACGTCGTCGAAGATCACGACGTCCATGCCGTCGGCGAGCGACGGCTTCGCCTCGTACTCCGCCGGCGTCACCTTCAGCGGATCGACGTTCTCGTAGACGAGCAGCGCGCCCTCGAGGAACAGGTTGTCCTGCGTCACCATCAGGACCTTCTGCTTCTTGCGCGCGGGCAGCAGCGCGAACGCGGTGTCGTCGAGCGCGAAGCTGTCGGTGCCACCGGGCCCCGCGACCGGCCGCAGCGACGCCCGCAGCTTGTTGTCCTCGCCGCCGGGCAGCCTCGGATAGATCTGGCGGACCTTCTGACCGGGCGCGAGCGTGAGGTCCTTGACGTCGACCGCGGTGTCGCCGTTGTAGAGCGCGAGCTGGCGCTTCGCCGGCTCCTGGCCGAAGTTCTGGATCTCGATGTAGACCTCGTACGCCGCCTTGTTCGCGATGTAGCGGCGGACGTTGAACGCGACGATGCCGACGTTGTCGCTGCGGTGGCCGACCGGGAGGTAGCGGACGTCGATGCCGGAGAGATCGACCGCGGCGAGGTTCTTCGTCTTGTCGCTGGGCGGATCCCACGACACCTGGCCGAGCTGCGGCTCGGGGAACGCGCCATCCGACACGATCACGATCAGCGGGTTCTGGCGGTCGCGCAGCGCGTCGGCCGCGGCGCCCAGCGCGCGCGGCAGGTCCGCGGGCGTGTCGGTCGCCTGGATCTCGTCGATCTTCCTGTCGAGCATCGGCGCGTCGCTCGAGAACCGGCTCATCGGCGTCGCCTGGCCGTCGACGCGCATCACCATCGCGACGTCGCCGCCGCCCATGCCGTCGACGAGGTGCTTCGCCTTGTCCTTCGCGACCTCGATGCGCGACTGCTTGCCGTCCTTGTCGCCGTCCATCGCCTTCATCGAGGCCGACGCGTCGAGCAGGATCACGACCGAGCGCGCCTTGCGATCGGTGACGCCGAGCGTCGGATCGAGCGCGGCGAACAGCACGAGCGCGAGGATCGCGAGCACGAACAACAGCGAGATGAGCCGCTTGAGCTGCTTCCACAGCGCGTTCGCGTCCTTCTGCTCGAGGACGCGCTTCCACAGCTGCGAGAACGGGACCTCGAAGCGGCGCCGCCGCATCTTGATGATGTACGCCGTGACCGCGAGCGCGACCGCGCCGACGGCGACGTAGGCCCAGGTCCCAAACGCGATCGGCCCGAGGAACTTCACCGCAGGAAGCCCCCGGAGCGGAAGATCTTCAGCACGAGCTCGTCGAACGGGATCGACGTGTGCGTGCGGAAGAACGGGATCGCGTACTTCGTGCAGTAGCTCTCGAGCTCCTTGCAGTACTTCTCGTGCTCGCGCTCGTACGCCTCGAGCAGCGCCTTGGACACGGTGACCTCCTTGGTGTCACCGGTCTCGCAGTCGACGAGCGCGAGGTCGCCGTGCAGCCTCGGCGAGGCCTCGCGCAGGTCGTAGGTCTGCAGCACGAACGGCTCGAACTTGTGATAGCGGAGCGTGTTGAGACCCTGCTCGAAGCCTTTCGGATCGTAGAAGTCGCTGATCACGACCGCGAGGCCGCGCCGCTTGTTCTGCGTGACGAAGTCCTTCATGCACTCGGCCATCTCGGTCTTGCCGCCGAGCTCGCAGTCGCGCAGGAACTGGAACACGCGGAAGATGCGGTTCTTGCCGCGCGACGGCGGCAGGCGATCGATCAGGCGATCGGAGAACGGGATGACCGACACGCGATCGAGGTTCGCGAGCCCCACGTACGTCAACGCGGCGCCGACCTGCATCGCGTAGTGCAGCTTCGGCAGCGGCTGACCGATCGACATCGAGTCCGAGCAGTCGATCAGGATGTAGATGTGGAGGTCCTCTTCTTCCTCGAACAGCCGCAGCAGCAGCTTGTCGAGGCGGCCGTAGAGGTTCCAGTCGATGTAGCGGAAGTCGTCGCCGCGCGCGTACGTGCGGTGATCGGCGAACTCGATGCCGCTGCCGACCTTGCGCGTGCGGCGCTCGGCGCGCAGGTTCCCCGAGAACACCTTGCGCGACACCATGTGCAGGTGCTCGAGCGTCTTCAGGAACCGCTCGTCGAACAGCCCCGAGCGATCCTCCGCCCGGTTGTGAGGCTTCTTGAGCGCCGGAACGGCCATATTACCTTCTCGCCTCCACCTCGCGGAGGCTGCCCCGCCGGCGCGCTGCGCGCGCACGGCTGCCCCGCTCGGCGGGCGCCTCGCTTCGCTCGACGCACGGCTCGGTCATCACGCTTCCTTCGTCGCCTTCAGGATCTCGGCGATGATCGTGTCGGCCTTGACGCCTTCGGCCTCGCCTTCGAAGTTCAGGATCAGGCGGTGGCGGAGCGCCGGCGCGGCGACGTGGCGGATGTCGTCGATCGACACCGCGTAGCGCCCCTCGAGCAGCGCGCGGATCTTCGCGGCGAGGATGATCGCCTGCAGGCCGCGCGGCGACGCGCCGTAGCGCAGGAACTGCTTCGACAGCGGCGTCGCCTCCTGGTTCTCCGGGTGCGTCGCGAGCACGACGCGCACCGCGTAGTCCTGGATCTGGCGGGCGAGCGGCACCTTGCGGACGAGCTCGCGCATCTCCATCACGCGCTGCTTCTGGATCACGGGCTGGAGCTGCGGCGCCTCGTCGGTCGTCGTGCGATCGAGGATCGTGTGCAGGTGATCCTTGCTCGGGTACTCGACGACGAGCTTCATGAAGAACCGGTCGAGCTGCGCCTCGGGCAGCGGGTAGGTGCCCTCCATCTCGAGCGGGTTCTGCGTCGCGAGCACGAAGAACGGCTTCTCGAGCGAGTAGGTCTGCTTCGCGACCGTGACCGAGCCCTCGCTCATCGCCTCGAGCAGCGCCGACTGCGTCTTCGGCGTCGCGCGGTTGATCTCGTCGGCGAGCACGATGTTCGCGAAGATCGGGCCCTT
>JBLMXA010000091.1:0-4307 GCA_050257515.1 Acidobacteriota bacterium
ACGAGAACACGTCGGCGAGCGTGCCGGTGTAGTTCGTCGTGCGGCCGCCGGCCCCGTTCGCGACGTCGCTGATGTAGTGATCGCTCGGGCCCACGCACCCGGCCGCGACGCGCGGCATGTAGACGAGCCGGCCGTCGTCGGTCGGATCGGGCGACGGACACGCGGCGCCACTGCTGTCACCCTGGTCGACGGTCGACGTGACGACGCCGAGGTGCAGGTTCGGCCGCCCGTTCGGCAGCGCGTCGAGCGACGCGACGAACTGCGGAAAGTTCTGCGCGAACACGGCCTGCGCGTCGCTGGAAGACGAGTTGTCGATCACGAACAGCAGATCGAGATCCTGCGTGATCCGCTGGGTGTACGGCGGCGCCTTCGCCGGCTGCGTGCCTCCGCACGCCGCCACCACAAGCCCGAGCGCCCCGGCGAGCCTCACGGCATCGATCATAACGCCGGATGGACAGCAAGCGCGAGGCCAGCAAACGCCGCGGCCTCTCGCGGGGTTGGCCGCCGAGACCGACAACGCCGTTGGCGTCAGCCGAGGATCGCGAGCACCAGCAGCGTGGCCGTCGCGGTCATGCCGAGGCTCCACAGCGTCGATCGCAGCGACGCGCGGTCGGCGAGGTAGGCCACGACGTAGCCGAGCCTCACCACGACGAAGCCGATCGCGATCGCGCCCACCAGCTCGACCTTCACGCCGCGCTGGACCGCCGCGAGCACCGCGACCGCGAACGGCGCGAACGCCTCGAAGCCGTTGTGGTGCGCGGCGAGCGCGCGGCGGCCGAGCCCCGCGAGCTGCGCCTGTTGCGCGCGTGGCTCGCGGTTGTCGTAGCCGCCCTCGAGCTTGCTCATCTCGCGCCACACGACGAAGCGCGGCAGGTAGATCAGCACGAGCGCCGCCGCGATCGCGAAGTAGGGCAGGGACGCCATGCAGCGATGGTAGGGTACGCGAAATGTCGTTTGCAGACCTCGCGGTGGACACCGCGGTGCGCGCCGATCCGGAGGTGCCCGGCCGCTATCGCATCTCGCTGCCCGACCACTGGGACTACCTGCTGCCGTCGGGCGGCGTCGTGATGACGTGCGCGCTGCGCGCGGCGGAGGCGGCGCTCGCCGACGCCGGGCTGCGGCTGGCCTCGGCGACGACGATCTTCGCGACGCCGGTGCACCCGGGGGAGCTGGTCGCCGACGTGCACATGATCCGCCGCGGCAACACCGCGGCGCAGGTACGCGTGTCGCTGCGCCATGTCCAGGCGAAGGAGCCCGGGCCGCAGCTCGAGCTCGTCGCGACGTTCTGCCGCGATCGCAAGGGCCCCGACGTCATCGGCGTCGCGTTCCCTCACGTCGCGAAGCTCGCGGACGCGCAGCCGGTCGACGACGGCGCGTCGAACAACCCGCACACGCGGTTTCGCTTCTATCGCCAGCTCGAGTGCCGGCTCGCCGACGGCGCGGCGTTCTGGTTGCCCGAGTTTGCCGAGGGGCCGGCGCGCTACGCGAGGTGGCTTCGCTACCGCGTACCGCAGCGCGATGCGGCGGGCCGCCTCGACCGGCTCGCGCTCCCGCCGCTGGTCGACACGATGCCGACCGCGCTCCATCGCGCGATCGGTCCCGGCCCTTACCGGTTCCACGCGCCGAGTCTCGATCTGACCGTCTATACCGTCGATGACACGACGCGCGAATGGTTGCTGGTGTCGGTGTCGGTGCGCCGCGCCCGAGCAGGTTGGGCGATCGGCGACGCCGAGGTGTGGGACGACGAGGGCCGCCTCGTCGGCTATGGCGCCCAGGCGATGTACCTGCACGGAGCCAGCGGAGATCCTCCGATCGTCGACGCGTCGCGACGATGATCACAGGTTTGTGATTAGACTCCGGCCGCCGGTCGACTACACTTGGGGCGTGAGGATCGGGACGCTCTGCCTCGCGGCAGGTCTGGCTGCCTGCGCGCACGGCTCGTCCGGCGACGTGGTCGATGCCAGCGGCAGCGGCCAGCCGGACTCGGCGATCCCTCCCGGCGATGGCAGCGGCGGCTGCAACGGCCTGCCGTGCGACGCGATCTACGTCTCGCCGACGGGCGCCGACACGAACGCCGGCGTGCAGTCGGCGCCGCTGCGCACGATCGGCGCCGCGATCAAGCGCGCGACCATGCAGACGCCGCCGACGCCGATCTACGTGCAGGCCGGCAAGTACATGGAGAAGGTGACGATGGCCGCCGGCGTCGAGCTGCACGGCGGCTTCGACACGTCGTGGACGAAGGTGTCGACGGCGGTCAGCGAGATCGACGGGCCGATCCCCGCCGTCGTCTTCGACCAGATCAAGTCGCCGACGCTGATCGACACGTTCACGGTCAAGGGCGCCGACGCGATGGCCACCGGCGCGAGCTCGATGGCGATCGCGATCACGAGCTCGTCGATGATCACGCTGCAGGCGGTCACCGTGATCCCCGGCGTCGGCGCGGCCGGCTCCGACGGTGGCGCCGGCGGCGGCGGCGCGAGCGGCGGCAACGGCGGCGACGGCAACCCGGGCACCGAGACGTCGACGTCACTGTTCTGCAGCGGTGCGACGGCGCCGACCGCGGGCACCGCGGGCACGTCGTCGTGCGGCTATCCCGGTGGCGCGGGCGGCGCGGCAGGCCAGAGCAGCGGCACCGGCAGCACCGGCGGCGATGGCACGGGCAACTCGCAGAGCGGCGGCTTCGGCGGCCTCAGCAGCAAGGACAACCCGAACGGCATCTGCATCAACGGCGTCCGCACGACCGGCGACGGCCAGCCCGGCGCGGGCGGTACGCCGGGCTCGGAGGGCAGCAACGGCGCGGCCGGCGCGTCGCAGGGCACGTTCATGAAGACCGTGTACATGCCCGCGAACGGCGGCAGCGGCACGAGCGGCGGCCCCGGGCTCGGCGGTGGCGGTGGCGGCGGTGGCGGCGGCGGCACGTCGAACTGCACCTCGTCGGGCTCGACCGGCGGCGGAGGCGGCGGTGGCGGCTGCGGCGGCAGCGGCGGTAGCGCCGGCACCGGTGGCGGCGGGTCGTTCGGCATCGTGATCGTCGACTCGAGCGTCGTGATCAGCAGCTCGACCGTGATGGCGAACCACGGCGGCGCCGGCGGCAAGGGCGGCAGCGGCGGCAGCGGCGGCAGCGGCGGCGCGGGCGGCAGCGGTGGCGCGTACGGCGGCAGCGGCGATCAGGACGACGGCGGCTGCGGCGATCATGGCGGCGCGGGCGGCGGTGGCGGCAGCGGTGGCGCGGGTGGCGGTGGCGGCGGTGGCCCGTCGGCGGCGGTCGTCTGCGTGGGCACGACGTCGGTGTCGATCCCGAGCTCGGCGCTCACCGGCGGGATCGGCGGCTCGGGTGGCGCGTCGGCGGGCAACGCCGGCAGCGCGGGCGTCTCGACGAAGTCGATCGGCTGCAGCTTCTTCTAGCCGACCTTCGACTCGGTGATCGCGCGGAAGATCGCGGCGCGGCGCGGTCGCGGGACGGTCGGTGCGGGCGGCGTCGGATCGGGCGGCCACTCGACCTCGGTCGCGACTCGCCGCGGCGGCGCGATCACGAGCACGTCGGTGTCATCGGTCGCCATGTCACGCAAGGTCGGATCGGTGACCGACAGCGTGTCCGACTCGTCCACGAATTCGTCCATCCCACTCGCCACGAGTTGCAAATCGTATTCCGCCGTACGTGGCTGCAAGCGTGTGATCCGGCGTCGACCCGCTATGGGCCGGCGCCCCCAATGGGGTCCGCCAGCCCCGCTAGGCGTACGGAATCGTTCACTTCGTGAGCTCACGCCGCGTCCAGCGTCTTGTCGCCCTTGTGCCAGTTGCACGGCGTCAGCTCGTCGGTCTGAAGCGCGTCGAGCACGCGCAGCACCTCGTCGGGATTGCGGCCGACGCCGAGATCGTTCACCGAGACGAACCGGATCGTGTCCTCGGGATCGACGATGAACGTCGCGCGCAGCGCGACGCCTTCTTGGCGGTCGAGGATGCCGAGCGCCTGCGACAGCTCGCGCTTGAGGTCGGCGATCATCGGGAACGGCAGGTCCCGGAGGTCGGGGTGCGAGCCGCGCCACGCGAGGTGGACGTACTCGCTGTCGATCGACGCTCCGAGCACCTGCGCGTCGCGATCGCGGAACGCGCGCTCGAGGTTGCCGAACGCCGCGATCTCGGTCGGGCACACGAACGTGAAGTCCTTGGGCCAGAAGAAGTAGACCTTCCACTTGCCTTTGTAATCAGTGTTCGCGACGGTCTGAAACGCCTTGTCTTTGTCGGTGGAAACGGTGGCTTTTACGCTGAAATCGGGGAACTTCTCTCCAACACCGAGCATTCGCATC
>JBLMXA010000092.1:0-4422 GCA_050257515.1 Acidobacteriota bacterium
CTGCGCGCGTGCGCGAGGACCCTAACGTGACGCGCGTGCAGAGCGCGCTACTGCTCGGCTACGTCGGTCGCGACAACCCCGCGCTGCCGGCCGAGCTCGCGGCGCTCACGAACGGCGACCATCACGCGGTGGCGGTCGGCGACAAGGCGTACCAGGTTTACGTGGGCGAGCAGGGCGGTAAGCGCTTCTACGTCGCCTACGACATCACGGAATGGGAAGCGCTCGAGCGGCCCGTGATCGATACGTTGATCGCGGGCGTCATCACGAGCTCGCTGCTCGCGGTCGGGCTTGGGCTGTGGGCGTCGGCGGGCGTGCTTGCGCCGGTCACGGCGCTCGCGAGGCGGCTCAAGTCGCTCGATCCGCGGGAGCGCAACATCCGCGTGGCCGCAGACTTGGGCGGCACCGAGCTCGCGCCGATCGCCGAGGCGTTCGACCGCTACATGGAGCGGCTCGACGGCTTCGTCGAGCGCGAGCAGCTGTTCACCTCGGCGGCCGCGCACGAGCTGCGGACCCCGCTCGCCGTGATCCAAGGCGCAACGGACGTGCTCGCGGAGCAGAACGATCTGCCGCGCGCGGCGCAGCGCGCGACCGCGAGACTCGAGCGCGCCGCGCGCGAGATGCTCGAGTTCATCGAGGCGCTGCTATTCCTATCCCGCGAGGATCGAAGCGATGGCTTCGGCGAGGCCAGCTGCGACGTCGCCGCCATCGCACGGGACCTTGCGGAGGACTATCGGCGCCTCGCCGAGGGCAAGCCTGTCGAGATCTGCGCGAACGCCGCGGAGCCGCTCGTGCTCGGCGTGCCGCCGGCGTTACCCGCGATCGTGATCGGCAACCTGCTGCGCAACGCGGTCGAGCATACGGCGGCCGGCAGGATCGAGCTCGAGCTCGAGCAGCGCACGCTGCGCGTGACCGACACGGGAGAGGGCATCGCGGCGGAGGCCCAGAGCGCGCTATTTGCGCGCGGCTACTCGACGAAACCGGGCGGTGGAATGGGGCTCCATCTCGCGAAGCGGATCTGTGATCGGTTCGGCTGGCGGCTCACGATCGCGAGCGCACCCGGCACCGGTACGGTCGCGAGCGTCGCGTTTTAGCGGAGCTCGTCGCCTTGCTCCAGCGCCGAGCCGCAGCGTCACGGCGCCGCTCACCGCGGGGAACAGAAACGCAGTCGAGGCGGTACGCACGCGTCCCCCTCGCCGGCTCGGGGTCGTGCGCGAGGGTCTCGGGCAAGAATCGCACCAACGCGGGAGCGGCCGCCGCTTCGCCGGTTCCCTGCTAGACTCGGCGCGTGATCAGGGGGCTGCCGCGTTCTTCGCGGCGTGTTTACGAGAGGTTTCGGGGAGACTATCGCGAGCGGCGCCTCGATCGGGCGATCGAGGAGAGCGCCGGGGCTGGCGTGCGCCCGAGCAACTCCCACGCGCGCGCGGGGGCGCGCCGCGAATATCTACGCGAGTATCTGGAGTGGCTGCGGCCGTACCGCGGCCGTGTCGCGATCGTGTTCGTGCTCGCGTTGCTCGGCGCGGGCCTCGACATGGTGCAGCCGCTGTTCATGCGCTTCATCGTGGACCGCGTGCTGCTCGTCACGGCGCTCGATCCCGCAGCACGGCTGTTGCGTCTCGAGCTCGCCGGGATGGTCTTTCTCGCCGTGGTGGTCGCGTCGAGTCTTGCGGGCGCCTCGAAAGACTATCGCCAGCGGCTGTTGAACGTGCGCGTGATGTTGTCGCTGCGCCGCTCGCTGTTCAAGCGCATGCTCGATCTGCCGCTCTCGAAGCTCTACGACATGAAGACCGGCGGAATCCTGTCGCGGCTGAGCGGCGACATCGACACGACCACGGGATTGCTGCAGATGGCGATCGTGTCGCCGGCATTGTCGCTCGTGCGGCTCGTCGTATCGATCGGCATTCTGCTCGCGCTCAACTGGCACCTCGCACTGATCGCGATGGCCGTGATTCCGATTGCGGTGCTCGTGAGCTTCGCCTCGGCGCGGCGCATCCGGCCTATCTACCGATCGATACGCAGCGACGTCGAGGCGATCGACGGCCGTGTGGGGGAGACGTTCGGTGGCATTCGCGTGGTGCGTGCGTTTCGCCGCGAAGCGAGCGAGCTCGCGACCTATCTTCGCGCCCGCCACGTCGTCTTGCGCAAGGAGCTGTTCGCGCACCGTCGCGAGCTCGTGTTGTGGACGTCCTGGGGTTTGATCGTCTCGGGCGTGAGCGTGGTGATCGTCTGGTACGGCGGTCACCTCAACCTGGCCGGCAGGGCTTCGATCGGCGACATCATGGCCTTTCAGTGGTACAGCTTTCAGCTGCTGAACCCCGTGTGGTCGATCGTCAACTCGTTCTCCGAGCTGCAGCGATCGCTCGCCGCGATGGAACGAGTGTTCGAGGTGCTCGACACTCCGGCCGACAAGCCCGACAAGCCCGACGCGATCGATGCGCCGCGTTTCGTCCACGAGCTCAAGTTCGAGAACGTCGGCTTCGCCTATCGCGAAGGCGAGCCCGTCGTGCGCGAGCTCAACGCGGTGGTGCCCGGGGGGTCCGTGGTCGCGCTCGTGGGGCGCAGCGGCGCGGGCAAGACCACGCTGACGGACCTGGTCGCGCGCTTTCACGACCCGACGGTCGGGCGCATCGTGCTGAACGGGCACGACATCCGGGACTTCAGGCTCAAGAGCTACCGCGGCCTGCTCGCGATCGTGCAGCAGGATGTGTTCCTGTTCGACGGCTCGGTGCGCGACAACATCGCCTACGGCCGGCACGCGGCGACGGACGCCGAGGTCGAGAACGCGGCGCGCCTCGCGAACGCGCACGAGTTCATCGCGCGGCTGCCGAGCGGCTACGCCACGCTCATCGGCGAGCGCGGCGTCAAGCTTTCGGGCGGTCAGCAGCAGCGGCTCGCGATCGCCCGCGCGATCCTCGCGGCGCCGCAGATCCTGATCCTCGACGAGGCGACGAGCAACCTCGACACCGAGAGCGAGCAGCTGATCCAGGCCTCGATGGCGATGCTGCTCGCGGACCGCACGACCTTCGTGATCGCCCATCGTCTGTCGACGATCCGGCGAGCGGATCTGATCCTGTTGCTCGACGGCGGCCGCGTGATCGAGCGCGGCACGCACGACGAGCTCATGCGAACGGGCGGGCTGTACTGCGAGATGGTGCGCCGCCAGGCCGAGCTCGGTGATCGCGAGACGCCCGAGATCCAGCTGCGCGCTTAGCTCAGGGCGCTGTTGGCGATGCGGTAGCAGCCGCCGCCGCGCCGGTCAAAGCAACCGATCCAAAGTGATCGGCAAATCGCGGATCCGCCGCCCCGTTGCATGATGCACCGCGTTCGCGATCGCGGCCGCAACGCCGGTCGCGCCGATTTCGCCGATGCCCTTCGCGCCGAGCGGGTTCACGTGCGGATCGTGCTCGTCGACGAACAGCACGTCGATCTCTCGGACGTCGGCGTTGACGGGCAACAGGTATTCGGCGAGGTCGGCGTTGACGTAGCGTCCCGTGCGCGGATCGATGGCGGTGTGCTCGTGCAGCGCGTGGCCGAGCGCGTAGACGATGCCGCCGAGCAGCTGGCTGCGTGCGGTGCGCAAGTTGAGAACTCGGCCGACGCCGTAGGCGCCGACGATGCGGGTCGCGCGAACCGTGCCGAGACTCTCGTCGACGCGGACCTCGGCGAACACGGCACCGAACGCATGCATCGCGTAGCGGCGTTGTTCCGAGCCGGGACGCGCGTCGGCCAGCGCCTCCAGCGGCGAGTCGAGCGCGTCGAGAATACCGGCGATGCCGTCCCCGCCGCGCGCGAGCAAACGCTCGCGGAGTTCGAGCGCGGCTGCGTGCACCGCCGAGCCGGTGCTGGCGACCGTCATCGAGCCCGCCGAAATCGGAGTCTCCGGCCAATCCGTGTCGCCGAGCTGCACGCGCACGCGCTCAGGCGTTATGCCGAGCGCGGCCGCCGCGATCTGGGCCATCACCGTGTAGGTGCCGGTACCGAGCTCGTGGGTTGCGGCTTGCACGACCACCTCGCCGCCGGGCAGCGCCCGAACGCAGGCCGACGCGGGCTGCCGAATCGTGGGGTAGGTCGCCGAAGCCATGCCCCAGCCGATGCGCCCCGCGCCGTCGCGCATCGACCCGGGTCGAGGGTCACGCCTCGACCAGCCGAAGCGCTCCGCAGCCGCGGCGTAGCACTCGCGCAGCGAGTTGCTGGACCAGGGGCGCGCGTCGTCCGGATCGGCATCGGCGTAGTTCCGCAGGCGCAGCTCGATCGGATCCATCTCGAGCGCGATCGCGAGCTCGTCGAGCGCGGACTCGAGCGCGAACGTGCCGGTCGCCTCGCCCGGCGCCCGATTGAACGTGGGCGTGCCGACGTTGAGCCGCACCACCTCGTGCCGCGTCTCGAGGTTCGGCACGGCGTACAGCATGCGCGTCACGAGCGCGG
>JBLMXA010000093.1:0-19794 GCA_050257515.1 Acidobacteriota bacterium
TGCAAGGAGCCGGCGCCGGCGCCGACCGCGGGCAGCGTGCGCGTGCTGCCGCCGGCCGATGGCGCGCTGCCCTCCGGCGAGGTCGTGATCGCGAGCCCGCTGCTCGGGCTCGTCGTGCCCGGCAAGGTCGACGCGGGGCGCGTCGCGCTCGCGTACTTCCCGTACGACCGCCGCGACTCCGACGACGCCGTGCTCGTGCTGCCGGCCGGCACGGTCGCGCGGTTCGTGACGGTGACGCCGGCGGACGTCGTCGCGATCAAGGCCACGCTGGTGCGCGACGATGCGCTGTCGGTCGGCCGCCGCGATCTCGCGCTCCGCGCGCTCAAGGATCTCGAGCTCGGCGCGCTCGATCTCGACGGCGACGGCAAGGCCGACGTGGTCGCGACCTACGGCTGCGCCGCGTGGTTCGACGGCTCGTGCCAGGCGCACGGCCAGTTCTTCCTCGCCCGCCGCGGCACCAAGTGGGTCGAGATCGAATAGAGTCGCTCTACGTAGATGGGCGCGGCGCTGGTCTTACTGCTCGTGGGCCTCGGGTCGATCGCCGCGGGCGTGCTGATCGGCCGCTACTACGTCCCCGACGACCGCCAGCTACGCCGCACCGCGCGCCACAGCCGCGCGTACATGCGCGCGCTCGGCCACCTGATCGCGCGCGATCACGAGACCGTCGTCGACGAGCTGCGCGCGGTCGTCGAGGAGAACGTCGAGGACGTCGAACCGTACTTCGCGCTCGGCGCGCTGTTTCGCAGCCGCGGCGAGCACGAGCGCGCGATCCGCGTCCACCAGGCGCTCGCCGTGCGCGAGCGCGACCGGCGCAAGCTCCGGCTGCGCGCGATGTACGAGCTCGGCCTCGACTTCCGCGCCGCCGGCATGCCGCGGCGTGCGACCCGCGCGCTCGAGAACGTGCTGCTCGACGATCCCGGTCACGAGGGCGCGCTGCGCGCGCTCGCCGCGCTGTACGAGGAGCAGGCGCGGTTCGAGGAGGCCGCGGGCCTGCAGGAGCGGCTCGCCCGCCGCAAGAACGAGGACACGAGCATCCGCCAGCATCACCTGCTCATCGCCGCGGCGCAGGCGGCGCTCGCGCGCGACGATCTCGACAGCGCGAAGCTGCAGCTCAAGGCCGCGCAGAAGCTCGCCGAGACCGCGCACTTCTTCGCCGCCGCCGCCGAGCTCGCCGCCGCGCGCGGCAACCACAAGGGCGCGAAGGAGCGGCTCAAGCAGGCGCTGATCGCAGACCCCGCGCTCGCGCCGCACGTGCTGCCCGGCCTGATCGCGGCGGAGCAGGGGCTCGGCGAGACCGGCGACAAGCCCGGCGACTTCGACGATCTGAAGACGCCGCCGCCGCCCGATCCGGGCGACGCCTCGGTCGCGCTCGTGCCCGCCGCCAAGCCCGCCGGCACCGTCACCGACCGCGTGCTCGCGACGCTCGCCGAGCTCGAGGCGCAGACCGGGCCGCGGCTCGAGCTCGCGCTCATCCGCGCGCAGCTCGCCGCCTCGGGTCTGCCTTTTCCGGCCGACGTCGCGAAGGAGCTCGAGGCGAAGTTCCCCGACGCGATCGCCGCGCGGGTCGCCGCCGCGCGGCTCGCGCTCGACTCCACGGATCCCGCGCAGCTCAGGCAGGCGCTCGCGCTGCTCGTCGGCGACGCCGGCGCGCTCGCGTGGGCGCTGCGCGGCCGCTGGCAGTGCGCGCACTGCGGCCACCGTCCGGGGCCGTTCTCGTGGCGCTGCGGCAGCTGCCGCCGGTGGGGCACCCTGCGCATGGAGACCGGCGTCGAGCCGCCGCCGGCTCCGCCGCGCGAGCGCCGCGAGCGCCCGCGCCAGCTGAGGCCCGAGGGCCTGCTCGGCGCGAGCCCGGATCTGTCGCTGCCCGCGCCGACGCTCGACAGCGGTCTCACCGAGGAGGAGCTCGCACGCGTCGGCACGCGCCGGTCGCTGCTCGGCCGCGTCGGCGGCTGGTTCGGTAGCGTGTGGCGCCGCGGCGCGTGACCGCCCGCGCGTGAGGCGCGTGGTATACCCGCGCTCCGATGTCGCCGACCGAGCCTCCCGGAACGCCGCCCGAGGGCGGTATCCCGCGCCCGATCGAGAGCGGACCGGTCGTCACCGGACGGGCGCGCCGCGACACGTGGTTCGGCGAGTCGAGCCCGTCGCGCAAGTTCCTGTCGCGGTGGGGCTTCACGCTGTTCATCGTGCTCGTCGTGGTGCTCGGCCGCTCCGTGCTGCTGCCGTTCATCTTCGCGAGCCTGATCGCGTACATCCTCGCGCCGATCGTCACCTGGATGACCGTGCGCAAGAACGGCACGCGGCGGATGCCGCGCGGCCTGGCGATCATCGTCTGCTACATCGTGTTCATTGCCGCGGTCGTCGGCTTCATGTTCCTGCTCGTGCCGCGGCTGTCGCGCGACGTGTCGCGCCTCGCGAAGGAGGCGCCGGGGATCGCGAAGAAGGTCGACCGCGAGTACGTGCCGAGCGTCGCGCGCTGGCTCGAGGAGCGGTTCCCGTCGCTGCGGGTCGTCAAGGAAGTGCGCGAGGAGCAGGCGATCGTCCCTGACGTCGAGCCGCCGCCGAACGCCTCGGTCGTGGTCACGCCGATGCCGAACGGCGAGTTCGCGATCGCGCTGAGCAAGAACGGTGTCGACATCAAGCCGATGCCCGACGGCGGATTTCACGTGCAAGCGCCCGAGGCGCCGCCCGAGGCGCAGACGCTCGAGGAGAAGCTGCGCGCGTACGCCAAGCACGCGGTGTTCGGCCTGCAGTCGCGGCTCAACGACGTCGCGCGCGTGTTCCAGGACATCATCGCCGGCTTCATCAAGGGCATCTTCGGCTTCTTCTTCACGCTGATGATCGGCGCGTTCCTGCTGATCGACGTCGACAAGGTGCACGCGTTCCTGCGCTCGCTGTTCCCGTCGAACGTGCGCGAGGACTACGACGTGATCATCGAGGGCATCGATCGCGGCCTGTCGGGCGTGATCCGCGGCCAGCTCGTGATCTGCGTCATCAACGCGTCCCTGACGTACGTCGGCCTGCTCGTGTTCGGCGTCAAGTACCAGCTGATCTTCGCGATCGTCGCCGGCCTCATGAGCCTGATCCCGATCTTCGGCTCGATCCTGTCGAGCGTGCCGATCGTGATCGTCGCGCTCGTGTCGGGCGATCAGGGCATCGACATCATCCGCGGCTTCGCGATCCTGCTGTGGATCATCGGCATCCACCTGATCGAGGCGAACATCCTGAACCCGAAGATCATCGGCACCGCCGCGAAGATCCACCCGGTGCTCGTCATCTTCGCGCTGTTCCTCGGCGAGCACAGCTACGGGCTCGTCGGCGCGCTGCTCGCGGTGCCGCTGCTGTCGGCGATCCAGGTCGTGTTCATGTACCTGTACCGCAAGCGCTGGAAGGACACCCCGCGGACCGGCCCGGTGCCGAAGATCACGCCCGACGCGGCCCCTCCGCTGCCGACGACGAAGGGTTGAACGCGTGCGTGCGGGATGCTACCGAGTAGCCATGGCTCGCTGGGCCCGCGGTGTGATCGTCGTCGCGCTATGCGGCAGCGCGTCGGCGCAGCCGGTGCCCGCGCCCGCGCCTGCGCCCGCGCCTGCCGACCAGGCGCCCGCGCCGCAGGATCCGTACGCGCCGGCCCCCGGCAAGGATCCGGTGCTCGCGGAGCAGATCGCCGAGCAGCTCGTGGGGCGCGCGCAGGAGCTCTACGACGCGAAGATGTACGTCGACGCGAAGCAGCTCGCCGTCGAGGCGCTCGTCGAGAGCCCCAAGGGCAACGCGGCCGAGCGCGCGCGGTTCCTGATCAAGCAGATCAACCGGCTGCTCGGGATCCAGGACGAGCAGCCCGCGCCGCCGCCCCAGCCCGAGGCCAAGCCGCCGGTCGTCGACACCACGCCGATCGAGGATCCGACGCTGCGCCAGCCGCTGCCGCCGGTCGAGCCGCCCGCCGAGGGCGGCACCGAGCTCCGCGACGCGAAGCTCGCGGCGATGGTGCACGGCGGCCTCTACGGCGGCATCTTCGGCGCCGCGATCGGCTCGTGGTTCGATTCGAGCAATGCCGCGGCCGGCGCGGTGCCGATGGGCATCGCCGGCGGCGCCGCGCTCGGCCTCACCGCGCCGATGATCGCGAGCAAGCTGCACTGGGACGAGGCGCAGATCCGCACCGTCGGCGCCGGCAGCGTGTGGGGCGGTATCTTCGGCGGCTTCTTCACCGAGGCGGTCGCCGGCGCGAACACGACCGACCGCGTGCGCGCCGCGACGGTCGTCACCGGCGCCGCGGTCGGCAGCACGCTCGGCCTGCTGAGCGGCGCGGTGTACGCGAACCAGCACAAGTTCACGCGCGGCGACGTCGCGCTCGTCGACACGCTGGCCGGCGTCGGCACCGCGGGCGGCCTCACGCTCGGCATGCTCATGCAGCCGGCGCAGAAGGAAGGCTACTCGCTCAACGCCGCGATCGGCGCCGCCAGCGGCGTGATCGTCGGGATGATCGCCGCGCCGCAGACCAACACGACGCCGCGGCGCATGCTGCGCGTCGCCGGGCTCGCGGCCGCGGGCGGCGCGATCCCGCTGTCGATCGTGCTCGCGAGCCCGCACTCCGAGGCGCTGCAGCGCACCGCAGGCGGCCTCGCGAGCGCCGGCCTCGTCGCCGGAGCCTGGCTCGGCTTCTACCTCACGCGCCACATGGACGAGGGCCTCGACGTCCCCGATCACAAGTCCGACGACGCCGCGCCGCCGTCGAGCCTGCCGCCGACGCCCGCGCCGACGGCGATGACGAATCAGCCCGCGTTCACGCTGCCGGTCGCGTTCGGGCGATTCTGAACGGTTCGGTACAGCGTCCCGAATCGTACGCGGCGTGCGTTACAGCGCTGCCGGAGGACGCGCCTAAGATCGAGCCAGGGAGGTAGCCCATGGCTTATCGCGGGATCATCATCGTCACCTCGATCGCGTTCGCGCTCGCGTTCGCGTGCGGCAGCAGCAACAAGACCGCGGACGCGCCGGTCGCGACCGGCAGCGACGCGCCGAACGGAGGCACCGACGCGCCGGGCGGAGGCACCGACGCGCCGGGCAGCGGCAGCGGCACGATGGGCATCGCGTGCGGCAGCGCGACGTGCGCGGCGGGCAGCGCGTGCTGCGTCGGCAGCGGCGGCACCGAGACGTGTGTCGGCTCGGGCTCGTCGTGCATGGGCGCGACGTTCACGTGCAAGGGCGCGTCGGACTGCGGCAGCGGCCAGTCGTGCTGCTACACCGCGGGCAGCGGCGCGGTGTGCACGAGCGGCACGTGCGCGGTGACCGCGTGCGGCAGCGCGGCCGACTGCCCGATGGCCAACGACATGTGCTGCGCGATCGGCTCGTCGGGCTTCAACTACTGCGGGCCGCACTGCATCTAGGCTAGAACACGACCCGCGTCCCCACCTGCGCCGCCGTGATGCTCGGCGCCGCGAGCGCCTGCGCGTAGATCTGGAAGTGCGGCAGGTCGACCTGCACGCCGCCGAGCGCGTGCACGGTGATCGGCGTCGGCTGCTGCGAGCCGCTCGCCGTGATCGTCACGTGGCCGACGTCCGTGCCGTCGGACGTGATCGTCATGTCGCCGGCGAGCCCGGCGGTGAGCGTGCTGTCGCCGACCGCGACGTCGAGGCCGCCGCCGGCGTAGAGCGCGACGTGGCCGAGGAAGCGCACGCCGGTCGTCACCTCGAGCGGCATCGACAACGTGTTCGCGACGAGCGACAGCGTGCCGGTCGAGGTCAGCGTCAGGTTACGGCTCGTGCCCGCGGCGTCGCCCTGCACGGTGAACGCGTACTTGATCGGCGCCGCGATGCCGAGCGTCCACCGCGCGTACTCGAGGCCGGCGGTCGCCGACAGGCCGAGCCAGCGCACGTCGCCGGTGCGCTGGCCGTCGAGGATCCGGTACTGGACGTGCGCGGCGGTGGTCGTCAGGTGGCCGTCGAGCGCGTTCAGCCGGTCGGAGGCGTAGAACGCGTTGCCGAACACGCTCCACCTCGGCAGCCCCCAGCGCGCGAGCCCGGCGCCGGCCATCACCGCGAAGTTCACGACCTCGCCGTTGTACGCGTGGCTCGAGCTCGCGAACGTCGCGTCGCTGTCGATCGCGGCGGTCGCGACCGCGCCGACGACGATCTGGCCGGGGTCGTTCGCGTACGCGACGCCGAGATCGCGATCGGCGAACGCCGTGGTGTCGGCGAACGCCGTCATCAGCTGCGGGATCCGCGTCGTCTGGTAGTACGACGTGATCTTGTCGTTGACGCGCTGGACGAGCTCGGCGTCCGACGTGTAGCCGAGGTTCTGCGCGAGCTGCTGGCCCGCGGGCGTCAGCGTGACCGTGACCGTCGCGTCGGCGTGGGCGAGCGCCGGCGCGAGCACGAGCGCCAGCGTCGCGGCCCTCATGGGCGCTTCACCCGGAACACGAACGCGTCGCCGAGGCGCACGTCCTCGTAGTCGGCAAACCCGATGCGCTGCAGCCACGCGCGCAGCTCGCCGGGCTCGAACCGCCGGATGCCCGCGGCGCGCGCGGTGATCCGGCCGAGCAGCGACGGTGCCTCGGCGAACGTCGAGCCGACGTAGATGCCGCCGGGGCGGAGCACGCGGTGGATCTCGCGGAACACGAGCTCGGGATCGTCGTACGCGTGCAGCGCGCCCGCGTTGTTGACGCCGCCGAACGCGCGGTCGACGAACGGAAGCGAGTGGGCGTCGCCGCGGATCAGCACTGCATTGGTGTACCCGCTCGTGCGCTGCGCGGCCACGTCGAGCATCGCGCGCGAGATGTCGAGGCCGACGACGAGCGCGCCGGGAGCGGCGGCGGCGAGCGCACGGACGAACGCGCCGGGACCGCACGACAGGTCGAGCCACGGCCCGGGACGATCGTCGAGCGAAAGCGAGTGCTTGTGGATGAACAGCTCGCCCGGGATCCCGCCGACGGCGGCGCCGGCGCCTCTGCCGGCGAGCAGCCGCACGAACGTCGGCCGCCACACGCGATCGTAGAGCCGCGCGACCAGATCGCTCTCCATCAGCCGCTGCTCGGTCGACGCGGCGGTCGGCTCGCCCGCGCCCGCGACGTCGATCAGATCGAGCACGCCGTGGATCGTCGGCGCAGGCTCGAGCCCGCACGCCGAGCAGCGGGGCGTGCGCAGGTCGACGAACGGGGCGGCGGTGCGGCAGCGCGGACACGCCAGGATCGGGAGGACTGCGGGATCCACGCAGAGGTTGTAACACCCCGAGATCGTCGGAGTTGAATCTCGACGCACATTCGGGGTACGACGGCGGCCATGCACACCAGGACGTGGCTCGGTGGGGTGTTGGTCGCCGTGCTCGCGAGCGCGGCGATCGCGGCGCCGAAGGACGCGCCCAAGGCCCAGCCCGCGAAGAAGGACGCGAAGCACGGCGCGAAGAAGGACGCGAAGAAGGCCAAGCTCGATCTCGCGCCGCTCGCCGCGCAGCTGGCGAGCGCCAACGCCGAGGAGGCGGTGAAGGCGGCCGAGACGCTCGGCAGCGAAGCCGATCCCGCCGCCCACGACGCGTTGCTCGACGCGCTCGCGTTCGGCTTGCCCGGCGCGGTCGCGGTGCCCGCGATCCAGGCGCTCGCGAAGCATCCCGCGCCGCCCGACGTGCCCGCGCTGCGCCGCTACGCGAATCACCGCAATCCCGCCGTGCGCAGCTCGGTGCTCGGCACGCTCGCGCTGTATCCCGATCCCGCGGCGCACGCGCTCGTGATCGCCGGCATGCACGATCCGGTCGGCATCGTCCGCGCCGCCGCGTGCAGCGCCGCCGCGGCCGGCCGCGTGCGCGAGTCGGTCGACACGCTGTTCCAGCTGCTCGCGCGCGGCGAGGAGCCGGCGGCCCGCGCGCTCGCGCAGCTCGCGGATGCCGATCTCGCGCGCAAGATCGGCGACCAGCTCGGCAAGGTCCCCGACGCGAGCCTCTCGCTCGCGCTCGGCACGCTGCTCAAGCGCGCCGACTTCGGTCCCGACGCGGCGCGCGTCGAGGTCGTGCGCGCGCTCGCCAAGATCTCGGACGCGTCGGCGACCGCCGCGCTGACCGACTACATCGATGCCACGCCGAAGAATCCGCCGCGCGAGTCGCGGCAGGAGGCCGAGAAGATCGTCACCGCGCGGCTCGGCGGAGGTGCGAAGTGAAGCGGCTCGTCGCGGTCGCGCTCGTCGGCCTGGTCGCCGCCGCGTGCGGCCCCAAGCCGATGTTCCGGCTCAGCTCCGAGGACAACGATCGCAGCGCGCTCGTCGCCGCGCTCGCGCACCGCGAGCTTCCCGCGCAGCGGGTGCCGGTCAACGCCGCGGGCAAGCCGCGCGTGTTCGTCGTCGCCGGCGCCGCGCAGAAGCAGATCGTCGCGTACGACCTCGTGGCGGGCGCCGCGCTGTGGACGCAGCCGGCGAACGTCACGTCGCGCGTGCAGGTCGGCGGCGATTTCATCGTCGAGCTCGAGGGCAAGCAGCTCGTCGCACGCGACCAGCAGCACGGCAACGTGCGCTGGAAGCTCGACGTGCCGGGCGCGTTCGTCGGCTCGGCGGCCGATCGCGAGCGCGCGTATGTCGTCTGGAGGGAAGGCACCGATCAGAAGCCGCACTTCCACCTCGCCGGGTACGACGGTGCGTCGGGCGGCCGGCTGTGGAAGGCGGACGCCGAGGGCCAGCTCGGGGCGCCGGTCGCGCAGGGCGGCGTCGTCTACGCGCCGTACTTCGATCAGTGGCTGTCGATCATCGACGGCAAGACCGGCAAGCAGCTCGCGCGCATCCGCAACGAGGACGACCAGATCTCGATGGTGCGCGCCACCAGCCAGACCGTGTACTACGGCTCGAAGCAGGGCGTGTACCGGCTCGACGCGCGCAGCGCGAACGGCACGCGCAAGGCGTCGACGTACGGCCAGGTCAAGATCCCGCCGCAGCTCGATCGCGCGAGCTACGGACGCGACGTCTACGATCCGGTGCAGAACGCGTACACCGCCGCCGACCGCGCGCGCGTGCTGTTCGCGTCGGAGCAGGGCGACGAGGGCCCGCTGAAGTTCCAGGGCGACGCCTACGCGATCCACTACTTCCGCTACGTGCTCGGGTTCTCGACGAGCGGCGAGCTCGTGTGGGCGTACTCGCACCCGCGCGTCGAGCTGGTCGCGAGCACGCACACGGGCGCGGCGATCGTCGCGATCGCGCAGAACGGCGAGCTGGTCGCGCTCGATCCGAAGACCGGCGCGCTGCGGCTCGAGCAGAAGCTCCAGGTCTCGGGCCCGGTGATGGGCGCGACGTTCGACGCCGACGGCTGGGCGCCTCCGCCGGGCACGGGCGAGCCGGTCGCCACCGTCGCCGCGCTCGCCGCGATCGCGAAGGACCGCGACGCGCGGTTCGACAAGGTCAAGGAGCTCGCGGTGACCGCGCTCGCGAAGCTGCCGGGCCCCGAGGTCACCAAGCAGCTGCTCGCGCTGCTCTCCGACCAGCGCGCGCCGCAGAAGCTGAAGGATCAGGTCGCCGACCAGCTCGTCGAACGCAAGGATCCGGCGAGCCTGCCGGTGCTCGTCGCGCAGCTGCAGACGAGGACCGACTTCCTCGCGAAGACCGAGCCGGAGTCGCTCGGGCCGGTCGCGAAGGCGATCGCCGGCCTCGGCGGCTCGAAGCTCGATCCGAAGGACGTCGCGTCGGCGCTGGCCGCGCTGCGCGTCCACCTCGAAGCGCCGACGACGCAGACGCCGGACCTCGTGCAGGTGATCGCGGCGATGGCCGCGATCGGCGGCGGCTCCGAGCGGCCCGCGCTCGCGTCGCACCTGCTCCTCTATCACGCCGACGACGATCTCGGCGGCGACCTCGCGTGGGTGCAGGCGATCGTGCACGCGCTGCAGACGCACGGTGGACCCGGCGAGCGCGAGCTGCTCCGCCAGGTCGCCGAGGATCCGCGCACGAAGCCGCCGCTCGCGGCCGCGATCCAGTCGGTGCTCGTCGACAACTGAGGACAACCTGCCTCGCGGGGCGATCGGGCCGGGTCATTTGACACCCGCTGGCAACGGGGTCACGCTGGAAGCAGGTGTCGGGAGCAACCGCTCGGCGGTTCAAGATCGTGATCTGTCGCGGTCCCGAGTGCGGCGATCGGCGCGGGTCGAGCGCTCTTCACGAGGTATTCCGATCTGCGCTCGACGCCCACGCCGCGCGCGAGCGCGCGGAGCTGGTGTGGCAGAGCTGCTTCGGTCGCTGCACGCAGGGACCGAACGTGCTCGTGCGCGAGGTGGTCGCCGGGGAGCGCACGCTCGGTGCTGGCTTTGCCACGCTGCCCGGCCCACGCGGTGTGACGGCTTTGTATAATCGAATGGACTTCTCCCGCGTGGAGCGGCTGGTGGTCCAGCACGTGCTCGGAGGTCAGATCGTTCGGGAGTTCATCGAGCGACCTGGCATCCTCCACTCGGAACCCGTAGGATCAACTCAGAAAGACAGATGATGCGTACCTCGATCATCATGGTGCTCGCGCTCGCGGCAGCGGCTGGATGCAAGGGCGAGTCGGCTCCCAAGGTCGATGTTCAGACGCAGCAGGATCTGAAGTCCTGCCAGGACAGCCTCGCCGAGAAGGACAAGCGGATCGCGCAGCTGGAGGACGAGAACGCGAAGCTGATGCGCGGCTCCGGCGCGGGCAACGAGATCGTCGTCGTCATCGAGGGCAACGCGCTGACGGTCAAGCCGCCCGCCGCGGGCGCGGGAGGGCCGCCGGTCGACGACAAGGTCGCGGCCACGGCGTCCAAGGAGTTCCTCGATGTCGTCGCGAAGTCGCGCGGCGCGATCCAGAAGTGCTACGAGCAGGCGCTCAAGAAGAACGCCGCGCCGCAGGGCCGCACGATCACGCTCACGGTGTCGGCGAGCTTCGCGCAGTCCGGAGCGTATCGCGAGAGCTCGTTCGCGCCGTCGCTCGGCGGCGCGTTCGACTCGTGCATCAAGACGGTCGCCAGCAAGTGGGCGCTGCCGCAGAACTCGCCGGCGATGACGTTCAAGGCCCAGGTATCACTGACGCCGTCGTGAAGCTGAAGGACCTCGAGAAGCGGCTGGAGAAGGAGCCGGGCAATCTCGGGTTGAAGGTGACGGTCGCCGGCCTCATGCACGAGGCAGGGCGCACCGTCGAGGCGGTCGAGCTGTATCGCGCGGTGGCGCTCGCGTATCGCGACAGCGGGCGCAAGCAGCAGGCGATCGTGGTCTGCCGCAGCATCCTCGAGATCGCGCCGGAGGACGAGGGCTGCCGTGCGCTGCTCGCGGCGCTGGTGCAGCCCGCGTCGCCGCCGCCGCCGCCGGTGACGCCCGGCGCCGTGGTCAAGCGGCGGTCGTCGGTCGAGCCGACGCCGCTGCCCACGCCGGTGCCGCATCACGTCGCCGATCCGACGTCGGGCGCGGCGCGGATCTCGCCGCACGACCTCGACCTGCCGACGTCGGAGGGGGCCGACACGAAGCCGGGATCCGAGCCGAAGATGGACTCGAGCGGGCTCGCCGAGGCGGCGCGCCGGATCTCCGGGTGGATCTCGGCCGACGAGGACGATCTCGCCGCCGAGCTCGAGACGCGCCAGCGCCCGCGGCTGCCGCCCGCCGAGCTCGAGAGGCTCGCGCAGCCGCCGCCGACGGTGCCGACCGAGAAGGTCGAGCTCGCCGAGCTCGAGGACGACGACCTGACGCCGCTGCGCGAGAGCGCGGACATCACCCGCCCACGGACGAAGCTGCCGGAGAAGAAATAGGGAATAGGCAACAGGGAACCGAGAGGTCTGAACTTCTCAGCTCCCTGTTCCCTGTTGCCTATTCCCTATTCTCTGCGTCACCCGCGGCGCGCCTTGAGGATCCGCTCGAGCGCGACGCCGGCGGCGCGCGCGGCGAGCGCGAGCTGATCGTCGAACGTGTGGCGCATGCGCTGCTCGCCGAACAGCACGCCGACGACGCGCTCGCGCACGGTGACCGGCACGAGCAGGATCTCGGCAGGCGACGCGCCGAGCACGGCGGCGAGGAACGTGCGGCTCGTGTCGTCGTGCATCGGCCCGCGGTAGGGCAGCCGGGTGTCGACGACGTCCTGCAGCGTCGACGGCCGGTCGAGCCGCAGCGTCGCCGCCGGCATCGCGTGCGGCGGCGGCGCCATCGCGAACAGCGACAGCTCGCCGGCGCGCACCGCGAAGAAGCCGGCGCGCCGGTGCGTCTGCGCGAGGTGCTCGACCATGATGGTGACCACGGTGTCGCGATCGTTCGCGCGATCGAGCGCGCGGATCAGATCGAACACGAGCGCCGTCGCTTCCTCGAGCGCGCGACCGAGCGCCTGCGCCGACAGGTCGGGACGCGACACCTCGGGCGCGACCGGCGGCGCGACCATCAGCGGCTGCGAGTCGATGTTGGGGATCGGGATCATGCCGCTCGCGCGGTCGTCGGTGCCGGGGACCGGGCCCAGCAGCGGCGGCGGGATCGTCGTGCCCGGCGGGCCCCAGCCATCGTCGACCTCGTCGTCGCTGATCGCCGCCATCACCTCGGTCGGCTTGCCGCGCACGCCGGGGGCCTCGTCGTCGTCGTCTTCGATGCTCGGCGCGCGGGGGCGGACGTTGTCGAGCTTGACCTTGCCGCTCGGCGGCGGCACCGGCGTCAGCGTGCGCTGGGCGATCGGCGGCAGCGCGATCGGGCTCGTGTCGTCGTCGGCGACCGGGCTCGGCGGCGCCGCGAGGATCTCGTCCGAGGTCGTGAAGTCGCCCGGCGGCACCGCGTGCGCGTCGACGCGCGTCGGATCGGAGTCGACCGCGCTGCGCGCCGCCGTCGGCTGGTCATCGAGCTCGGTCGGGACCGCGTCGCCGTCGCTCGGGCGCGCCTTCGTCGCCGCCGCGATCACGCCGATGCCCATCTGCGTGCGCCGCTCGGCGCGCCGCGCCGACACGCTGCCTGGCTTCTTCGACTCGAGCACGACGACGTCATCCGCCGCGTCGTCCTGCCGCTTGCGATCGAGGATCACGACCGGCGCGCTCGGCTCGTCGACGACCTCGGCGGCGATCTCGACCGTGATCTGCGGCCCGACGGGGTGGTCGTCGTGAGGGGGGACCGACAGCTCGCCCGAGATCTCGATCGAGCCCGACGCCGTCGGCGAGCGCTTGTCGCCGGCCGCGCGCTCGAGCTCCTCGTCGAGCACGATGCGCGGTTCCTCGTCGAGCGATGGCGCGACGTGCGGCGCGCTCTTCATCTCGATCTCGCCGCCGCGCGCGACGAGCTCGGGCGGGTCCGGCTCGGCGGGGCGCGTGCGGCGCGGCACCGGCTTGCTGTGGCTCGTCGGATCGTCGGCCTCCATCTCGATCACCATCGGCGCGCTCGGCTCCGGCGCCTCGACCGTGATCACCACGGGCCCGCTCTCGTGCTCGAAGTCGGGCAGCACCGGCTTGATCGACGGCGCGCGCGGCAGCGGCACGCGGATCTCGCCCGACTGGCTGCGCGCGCGGGGCTCGGGGACCGCCTCGGGTGCCGCGGACGCCTCGGCCTCGTCGGCGCCGGTCTCGGGCGGCACGATCACCGGCGTCGGGATCGTCGGCTCGTCGAGCACGTCGCTGGTCGGCCGCGCGACCTCGATGGACGCACCCGGCACGATCGCCTTGTGGCGCGTCGCCTCGACCTTGCCGGTCACGCCGCGCTTGCGCGTCGGCGCCTTGACGGCGGCCTGCAGCGCGCGGCTCGGCTGTTGCGCGTTCGGCTGCAGCAGCCGCTGGCCGAGGTGGGTGACGTGGCCGTAGTAGTGCGCGAGGCACCACGCGATCTGCATCTGGGTGGCGACCGCGCGCACGACGTACGCGCCGGTGAAGAACGCGATCTCGTCCACCGCGTGCCGATCCGACGGATCGCTCATCGCGACCGTGAGGTTGTTGTCCTTGTCGAGCGAGACCGGGATCGAGCGCAGCTCGATCGCCATGTCGCTCGGGATCACGGCGACGACCTTCGCGGGCAGCCGCGCGAGCGTGTTCGGGTTGACCTGCGGGACGAGCAGGCGCGACTTGTAGAAATCGGTCAGCACGTCGTCGCCGAGCACGCCGACCGCGACCAGCTGCTCGCCGACCGTGCCGCCGGCGTCGGCGACCCGCGAGCGCGCCTCCTCGAGGGCACTGGCGGAGACCAGCCCCGAACGAACGAGGAGCGCGCCAGCGTCGTCAGCCACGGTAGATTAGGAACGTACCACTTCGCCCCCATGCCCACGAAGCGACGGATCTACCTCGATTGGAACGCGACGGCGCCGCTCGCCGAGGCGGCACGACAGGCGATCGCCGAGGCGATGGCGACGGCCGGCAACCCGTCGTCCGTCCATGCCGAGGGCCGGCAGGCCCGCGATCGCGTCGAGCGCGCGCGGGGGCAGGTCGCGGCGCTCGTCGGTCGACCGCGCGAGCAGGTGGTGTTCACGAGCGGCGGCACCGAGGCGAACTGGCTCGGCGTGATGGCGCTCGCCCAGCTCGCCGAGCGGCGCGGGCTGGCGCGGGTCGTCGCGTGCGCCCGCATCGAGCACCCGTCGCTGCGCGGCGCGGCCGAGGCGCTGGCGGCGCGCGGCTGGACCTTGCGCGACGAGGCGGTCGGCGACGCCAGCATCGTCTGCATCGGGCTCGTCAACCACGAGCTCGGGACCGTCCACGACGTCGCCGCCGGCGCGCTCGTCCACGTCGATGCCGTCCAGGCCGCGGGCAAGCTGGCGCTGCGCGAGCTCGCCGCCGACTCGATCGCGATCTCGGCGCACAAGCTCGGCGGCCCGCAGGGCGTCGGCGCGCTCGCGATCGCCCACGACGACGCGCTGCCGGTCGCGTTCGCCGGTCACCAGGAGCGCGGGCGCCGGCCGGGCACCGAGAACCTGCTCGGCATCGCCGGGTTCGGCGCGGTCGCCACCGTCGATCCCGCGAGCTGGGCGCCGGTCGCCGCGCTCGGCGAGCGGCTCGAGCGCGGCCTGCTCGCGCTTCCCGGCGTGCGCATCCACGGCGCCGCGGCGCGTCGGGTCGGCGGCACGATCAACGCAGGTTTTGCCGGCGCGCGCGGTCAGGACGTCGTGATCGCGCTCGATCTCGCCGGCGTCGCGGCGTCGACCGGCGCCGCCTGCACGAGCGGCAGCGTGCAGCCCTCGCCGGTCTTGCTCGCGCTCGGCTTCACGCCCGACGAGGCGCGCGAGGCGGTGCGGTTCTCGCTCGGGCGCGCGACCACGGCCGAGGACGTCGACGAGGTGCTCGCGGTGCTGCCGGCGATCGTGGAACGCGCGCGCCAGCATCGGTGAAGCTAGCGCGGCACGACGCGCAGCACGAACTCGGCCATCGCGACGGTCGAGCGCTCGTTCAGGCGCGCGACCTCCACCTTCGCGCCGTCGACGTACGTCCCGCACGCCGAGCCGAGGTCGCGGAGGCAGACGCCGTCGTCGCCCAGCTCGAACGCGCACTGCATGCGGCTGATCGCGCCGTCGCGCAGCACGACGTCGGCGCCGGCGCCGCGGCCGACGATCACGCGCGGCCCGGTGGGCAGCACCTCGGCATACGGCTGACCTCTGCAGGTCACGACGATCTTCACCTGATCCGGCGTCAGCGCCAGAGGCGGGCCAGGCGGCGGGGCAGGAGGCACCTTCAGCGGATCTCCGTAGAGCCGACAGGCCGAGCAACAGCCCGGTTCGACGTCTTTCCCCATGGTTAGAGCGTAGCAGGCGGTCCGCGCAGGTTGACGGACTTTGGAGCGGCGCGGTAAGCCACTCGCATGCGGGACGTCGTTGTCGTCGGTGCTGCGCGCACCGCCATTGGAAGCTTCCTGGGATCGCTCTCGAGCCAGCCGGCCCCCCGGCTCGGAGCCGTCTCGATCAAGGCCGCGCTCGAGCGCGCCGGTGTCAAGCCCGAGGACGTGCAGCTCGTCCACATGGGCAACGTGCTGCAGGCCGGCGTCGGCCAGGCGCCCGCGCGTCAGGCCGCGCTCTATGCGGGCCTGCCGAACCGCGTGCCGTGCGTGACCGTCAACAAGGTCTGCGGCTCGGGCCTCGAGGCCGTGCTCGGCGTCGCGCGCGCGATCGCCGCGGGCGAGATCGAGGTCGGCGTCGCCGGCGGCATGGAGTCGATGTCGAACGCGCCGCACGTCGTTCGCGGCCTCCGCAATGGCGTCAAGATGGGCCCGCTCGACACCAGCGACACGATGGTGTCCGACGGCCTGTGGGATCCGTACTCGAACCAGCACATGGGCAACTGCGCCGAGCTGTGCGCGAAGGAGAAGACCATCTCGCGCGGCGCGCAGGACGAGTTCGCGGCCGAGAGCTATCGCCGCGCGCTCGACGCGCAGAAGCAGGGCCACTTCAAGGCCGAGATCGCCGCGGTCGAGATCGCCGACCCGAAGAAGAAGGGGGCCACGATCAAGGTCGAGGACGACGAGGAGCCCGGCAAGGGCTCGATCGAGAAGCTGCCGAGCCTGCGCACCGCGTTCCAGAAGGACGGCACGATCACCGCGGGCAACGCGTCGTCGATCAACGACGGCGCCGCCGCGGTCGTGCTGATGAGCGCCGACGAGGCGAAGCGGCGCGGCGCGAAGGTGCTCGCCCGGCTCGTCGCGTGGGGCTACCACGCGCAGGCGCCCGAGTGGTTCACCACCGCGCCGGCGCAGGCGATCACGAACGCGCTCGCGAAGGCGAAGTGGGACGCGAAGAAGGTCGACCTGTGGGAGATCAACGAGGCGTTCGCGGTCGTGTCGATCGCGAACAACCAGCTGCTCGGCCTCGACCCGTCGAAGGTCAACGTGTGGGGCGGCGCGGTCTCGATGGGCCACCCGATCGGTGCGTCCGGCTGCCGCATCCTCGTCACGCTGCTGCACGCGATGGCCGCGCGCGGCGCGAAGACCGGCGGCGCGTCGCTGTGCATCGGCGGCGGTGAAGGCATCGCGCTGCTGGTCGAGCGTCCGTGATGAACGTGCAGCGGCTCGGGGTGGTCGGTGCCGGCCAGATGGGGCAGGGCATCGCACAGGTCGCGGCGCAGGCCGGCCTCGACGTGGTCGTCGTCGACGCCGCGCCCGACTTCGCGCAGGTCGGCGTCGGCAAGATCAAGAAGACGCTCGATCGGCTCGTCGAGCGCGGCAAGCTCGACGGCGGCGCGCGCGATCAGGCGATGTCGCGGCTCAAGGCCGGCGGCAAGCACAGCGACCTCGCGCAGTGCGACGTCGTGATCGAGGCCGCGCCCGAGAAGGAGGACCTCAAGCTCGGCATCTTCAAGAGCCTGGGCGAGGTCTGCAAGGACGACGCGATCCTCGCGTCGAACACGTCGTCGATCTCGATCACGAAGCTCGCGACGGCGTCCGCGCGCCCCGATCGCGTCGTCGGCATGCACTTCATGAACCCGGTGCCGCTGATGAAGCTCGTCGAGATCGTGCGCGGGCTGCCGACGAGCGATCAGACCGCCGAGACCGTGACCGAGCTCGCCCACCGCTTCGGCAAGACGACGATCGGCGCGCGCGACATCCCCGGCTTCATCGTCAACCGCATGCTCATCCCGCTGCTCAACGAAGCCTGCTACGGCCTCTACGAGGGACTGGGCACCGCGGCGGACATCGACACCGGCGTCAAGCTCGGCCTCAACCACCCGATGGGACCGCTCGAGCTCGCCGATCTGATCGGCCTCGACACCTGCCTCGCGATCGCCGAGGTGCTGCACCGCGAGCTCGGCGACGACAAGTACCGGCCGTGCCCGCTGCTCCGCCAGTACGTCGCCGCGGGCTGGCTCGGCCGCAAGACGCTGCGCGGGTTCTACGAGTACGACGCCCAGGGGCACAAGAAGGCATGACCTACCCGACGTTCGAGACGATCAAGATCACGCAGGAAGGGGCGCTCGCGATCGTCACGATCGATCGCCAGCCGCAGCTCAACGCGCTGTCGAGCGTCGTGATCGCGGAGCTGACGCAGGCGGCCGCCTCGCTCGAGGTGTCGATCGACATCCGCGTCGTCGCCGTGACCGGCGCGGGCGACAAGGCGTTCGTCGCCGGTGCGGACATCGCCGAGATGCAGGATCTGGAGCCCGTGCAGGCTCAGGCGTTCTCGGAGATGGGCGGCGCGCTCGGCAACGCGATCGAGAGCTCGGAGAAGCCGTGGATCGCGGCGGTCAACGGGTTCGCGCTCGGCGGCGGCTGCGAGCTCGCGCTGTCGTGCGACTTCATCTACGCGTCCGACACCGCGAAGCTCGGCCAGCCCGAGGTCAAGCTCGGCGTGATCCCCGGCTTCGGCGGGACGCAGCGCCTGGCGAGACGAGTCGGCGTCGCGAAGGCGAAGGAGCTGTGCATGACCGGCGACACGGTCGACGCGACCGAGGCGCTGCGCATCGGCCTCGTCGACGCGGTGTTCCCGCAGGCCGAGCTGATGGCGAAGGTCCGCGCGGTCGCCGCCCGCATCGCCGCCAACGGCCCGCTCGCGGTCGCCGAGGTCAAGCGGCTCGTCCACCTCGGCCAGTCGACGACGCTCGATCACGCGCTCGCGCTCGAGCAGCGCAGCTTCGGCCTCATGTTCGCGACCGCCGACCAGCGCGAGGGCATGGCGGCATTCCTCGCAAAGCCGCGGCGTCCCGCGAAGTTCGAAGGCCGCTAGGGAGCGTAGCCCATGGATTTCACGCCGACCGAAGATCAGCTCGCCGTCCAGAAGACCGCGCGCGAGTTCGCGCAGCAGGAGGTGCTGCCGAAGGCCGCCGAGATCGATCGCGAGCACCGCCACCCCGCGGAGCTCGTCAAGCGGATGGCCGAGCTCGGCTTCCTCGGCATCGCCGTCCCCGAGCAGCACGGCGGCGCCGGGCTCGATCACGTGTCGTACGTGCTCGCGATGGAGGAGATCGCGCGGGCGTGCGCGTCGACCGCCGTGATCATGAGCGTCAACAACTCGCTCGTGTGCGATCCGATCCTCCGGTTCGGCACCGACGCGCAGAAGGACAAGTGGCTCGTGCCGCTCGCGCAGGGCAAGCTGCTCGGCTGCTTCGCGCTGTCCGAGCCGGAGGCCGGCAGCGACGCGGCGGCGCAGAAGACCACCGCGGAGAAGGTCGGCGATCAGTGGGTGGTGAACGGCACGAAGAACTGGATCACGAACGGCCCCGTCGCCGACGTGTGCGTGCTGTTCACGATGAACGACAAGGCCGCGGGCCACAAAGGCATCACCGCGTTCATCCTGCCGATGACCACGAAGGGCGTCCGCTGCGGCCCGCCCGACGACAAGCTCGGCATCCGCGGCAGCAAGAGCTCGCAGATCTACCTCGACGACGTGCGGCTGCCGGCCGATGCCGTGCTCGGCCAGGTCGGCGGCGGCTTCAAGGTCGCGATGTCGACGCTCGACGGCGGCCGCATCGGCATCGCGGCGCAGGCGCTCGGCATCGCGCGCGCGGCGCTCGAGGACGCGCTCGCGTACGCGCAGCAGCGCCGGACGATGGGCAAGCCGATCGCGCAGCACCAGGCGATCGCGTTCAAGCTCGCCGACATGGCGACCGAGATCGACGCGGCGCGCCTGTTGACGCTGCGCGCCGCGTGGCTCAAGGACCACAAGCAGCCGTACGGCAAGGAGGCGTCGATGGCGAAGCTGTACGCCTCCGACGTCGCCAACCGCGCGGCGCGCGAGGCGATCCAGATCTTCGGCGGTAACGGGTACGTCACGGAATTTCCGGTGGAACGCCACTTCCGGGATGCCAAGATCACCGAGATCTACGAGGGCACGAGCGAGATCCAGCGCCTCGTGATCGCGAACTATCTGACGAAGGGTGCATGACCATGAAGAACACGCTGATCCTGGCCGCAGTTGTCGCGATCGCCGCATGCGGTGGCAAGCAGAAGACGACGAACGGGCCGGCGCCCGACGTCG
>JBLMXA010000094.1:0-2617 GCA_050257515.1 Acidobacteriota bacterium
GGCGGCCGAGCTCCGCGACCGCGGTCGTCGCGCTGGCCAGCTCGAGGCGCCCCTGCTTGCCCGAGAGCTCGGCGAGCGCCGCGACGATCCGGCTCGCCGCGGCGTCGCCGAGCGCGCTCGCGAGCTCGCCGGCGAGCTTCGTATCGCCGACGAGCGCGGCGGCGACGAGCGCTTGCGCGAGCGAGCCGGCGCCGACCGGGCCCTGCGCGAGCGAGCCGCTGCTGGACAGCTCGCCGGCGACCTCGACGAGTGCGGCCGGATCGTCGGCGCGCCAGTACACGTCGAGGAGCCGGCGCAGCGTCGGCAGGTGCGTCGGATCCAGATCCGAGGCGCGCAGGAACACGTCGTCGGCACGATCGACGTCGTTGAGGTGCACGAGCATCGCCTCGCCGAGCGCGTATAGCCGCTCGGCGCGATCGCGCGGCGTCGGCGCGAGCGGCACGAGCTGGTAGAGGTAGCGCGTCGCCGTCTTCCAGTCGCTGCGCGACGCGTAGATGTCCGCGAGCTGCTCGAGCGCGGCCGTGTGGTGCGGGTGGTCGCGCACGATCAGATCGAGCTGCGCGATCGCGGCGTCGCGATCGCCGGCCTCGCGGTAGAGCTCGACGAGCACGAGCCGCGCCGCGAGCACCCGGTCGTCGTCATCGAGCGGGACGAGCTCGAGCACGGCGCGCGCCGCGGCGATCGCGGTCGGCAGCTCGCCGAGCCGGTGCGCGAGCTCCTGGACGCGCTGCACGAGGTCGCGGCGGCCGGGCGCGAGCGACGAGGCTTGCTGGACGAGCGCGAGCGCCTCGCCGGTGCGGCCGAGGCGCTCGGCGATGAGCGAGCGGCGCAGCGCGAGCTCGTCGCCGCCGAGCACGGTCTCCGCCGGCGCGAGATCGCGGTAGATGAGGTCGGCCGTCGCCCAGTCGCCGAGCCGGAACGCGAGCGCGCCGCGAGCGTCGAGCGCGGCGACGTTGCCGGAGTCCTCGACGAGCGCGAGGTCGTACGCGCGCGCGGCCTCGGCGGTCTTGCCGAGATCCTCGGCGAGGCGGGCGACATCGATCCACGCCGTCGCGCGCTCGGCCGAGGACTCGGCGCGGCTCGCGCGTACCGTCGTCAGCTCGGTCAGCGCGGGCAGATCGCCCGAGAGCCGGTGGTCGCGCGCGAGCACGCGGAACGCCGCCGCGTTGCCCGGATCACTGCGCCACAGCTGGTGTGCGAGGTCGACCTCGGCGTCGAGGTCTCCCGCCGCCTCGGCGAGCTCGAGGCGGTTCGCGAGCTGCGACTCGCCGCCGCTGACGTCGATCAGCGCGCGACAGCGGCTCGCGGCGGCGAGCAGCGAGGCGCGATCGGCGGCGCGCGCGCTCGTCGCGGCCTCCTCGTACAGGCGCGCCGCATCGCCATAGCGGCCGGTCGCCTCGTAGCGCTTCGCGAGCGGCGGTCGCGCGGCCGGGATCGACGGATCGAACGCGAGCGCCTGCTCGAAATTGACCTGCGCCTGGTCGGGATCCGCGAGCCGCTCGTCGAAGATCAGCGCGAGCTCGAGGTGCAGCGCGCCGCGATCGCGCGGCGTCGCCGCCGCCGCGATCTCGCGGTACAGCAGCGACGCGACGAGCGCCCACTCGCCGCGCACCATCGCCGCAGTGCGCAGCTGGTACGCGATCTCGGGATCCGCGGGCGCGCACGCGTGCGCCTCCTTGAGGCAGCGGTAGGCCTCGGCATCGCGCCCGAGCGCGTCGCGGTAGAGCTTCGCGCGGCGCCGCCACAGCGCGGAGCGCGCCTCGGGATCCTCGGTGAGCACGAGCTGGCGGCCGATCGCCTCCGACGCGGCGGTGATGTCGCCGGTCTCGAGGTACAGTAGCTCGAGCACCGCGAGCACCTGCGCGTCATCCGGGGCGGCGTTCGCCGCGCGCTCGGCGGCCTCGATCGCCGCGCGCCAGTCCTCGCGCTCGGCGAGCGCGCGTGCCTCGGCGAGCGCGTCGGCGGCGGTCGTCGCCTGCGTCGCGCCGATCTCGCCCGACACGATCGAGTCGTCGTGATCGAGCGCGTCGGCGCGGCTGCGTGCCCACGCGCGGCGCTCGGCGTCGTACTCGAGCGAGCTCGCGATCTGGTCGTAGAGCTCGCGCGCGAGCTCGAGCTCGTCGGCGGCGGCGAGCGCGTCGGCGAGCGGCATCCACACCGGCGCGTAGCTCGGATCGACGCGGTGGGCCTTCGTCCAGTTCGCGGCGGCGCGGATCGGATCGCGCTCGCGGCGGGCGAGCAGCGCCAGCTCGTGCAGCGCGATCGCCTGGGCCCGCCCGCCGGCGTCCTGCGCGGCGCCCTCGAGCACCGCGCGCCGCAGCTCGGGCTCGCGATCGCCCAGGTGAGCGAGCAGGGCGAGCAACAGCCCGGGATCATCGGGCGACTCGCGGTGCGCGGCGAGCAGGCGCTCGCGGTCGGCCGCGGCCGCGGCGATCGCGATCGCACCGGAGTTCTCCGCGGGCGTGCCCGTGATGCGCACGCTCGGCGTGTCGTCGCGCCCGACGCCGCCGATCGCGTCCCACAGCGCGGCGGCCTCGGCGCGCAGCGCGCGGGCCTCGCCGGTGGCGGCGGCGCCGGCCTTCGCCTCGAGCGAGCGCGCCATCTCGGCCTTGCGCTC
>JBLMXA010000095.1:0-3395 GCA_050257515.1 Acidobacteriota bacterium
GCCTCCCGCAACCAGGCCGCGCTCGCCGCGGTCGGCGCGCTCGCCGGCAAGCTGCCGCGCGCCGACGAGATGGCGGCGGCCGATCCCGTCGTCGCCGCGGCGATCGCGGCGGCGTTTCCGGCCGCGCCCGCGCGCATGCAGCGCAACGCGCCGTCGCGCTCGGCGCCGCTCGCGCTCGTGCTTCGCCGCGACGTCGCCTGGCTGCGCGCCGCGGCGGCGGTCGCGCGCACCGACGCCGATCCCGCGCTGAGCCCGCTCGCGACGCGCGTGCGCGATCACCTCGCGACGTTCGGCGCGTCGTTCCTCGCGGACCTCGTCTCGGCGATGGACGTCGCGCCCGACGCGGTCGAGGACGCGCTGTGGGAGCTCGTCGGCGCCGGGCTCGCCACCGCCGACGGGTTCGCGAGCCTGCGCGTGCTCGTCGACCGCCGGCGCGGCGAGGTCAAGAGCCACTTCGATCGCGCGCCCGGCCCCGCGCCGACGGTGCGCAAGTGGCAGGACGCGATCCGTCGCGCCCGCACGCGCGATCGCGAGCGCCCGGGTCACGCGCTGCGCGCGCTGCCCACCGCGGCCGGCCGCTGGTCGCTGCTGCCCGTGGTCGGCTCCACCACCTCGGGGATCGATGCCGAGGCGTGCGCGCGCCAGCTGCTGCACCGCTATGGCGTGGTGTTCCGCGATCTGCTCGCGCGCGAGTCGAGCCTGCCGCCGTGGCGCGACCTGCTGGTCGCGCTGCGCCGCCTCGAGGCGCGCGGCGAGATCCGCGGCGGCCGGTTCGTCAGCGGCTTCGTCGGCGAGCAGTTCGCGCTCCCGGAGGCGCTCGACGAGCTGCGCGCGGTGCGACAGCCTGGTCTGGGCGAGTGGTGCCGCATCGCCGCGACCGATCCGCTGAACCTCGTCGGGATCCTGTCGCCGGGCGCGCGCGTGCCCGCGATCCTCGGCAACGCCGTGCTCTACGTCGACGGCCAGGCGGTCGCGTCGCTCGAGGCTGCCGAGCTCGTGCTCCGTGCACCCCTGCCGCCGGGCGCCCGCGTCGATCCGGATCTGACCTACCACCCGCCGCCGCGCGCGCTCGCGCCGGTGCCGCAAGCCGCGCTGCCGCTGTGATGGATCCGGTTCGACACGTCCGCACGCTGCTGTCGACCTGGCGCGGCCGCTTCATCGCCGCGTTCGTGCTCGTCCAGCTGCTGCTGCCGCTCCACTACTACATCGGCCGTCGCGATCCGCACGACGAGCGCTTCGCGTGGCGCATGTTCTCGCCGATGCGGATGACCAAGTGCTCGCCGAAGGTGGCGATCGACGGCCAGCCGGTCGCGCTCGAGAGCACGTTTCACGAGGCGTGGCTCGAGCTCGCGCAGCGCGGCCGCTTCGTCGTGATCGAGGCGATGGCGGCACATCTGTGCAAGGAGCATCCGGGCTCCGCCGTGACGATCTCGCTCGACTGCACGTACCTCGATCGCGACGCGCAGACCTATGGTGGCTACGACATGTGCCACGTCCCGCAGCTCTAGCGAACGATGGCGAGCAAGCGCAAGAAGAAGCGTCCGGCCGCCGCAACCGCGAAGCGGCCGTCCCGGACGGCCGCTTCCCGGACGGCCGAATCCCGGACGGCCGAATCCCGGACGGCTGCATCCGGCACGGCCGCATCCGGCACGGCCGCCCCCCGGACGAAGCCGGCCCCCGCACCGGAACCGGCGTTCTGGTTCGGCTTCGAGGTGTCATGGGCCAAGCTCGCGCTCGGCCGCGTGCTGCTGTTCGGCATGTTCGCGATCGACGCGCTGATGCAGATCCGGCATGCGCCGCGCTATGGCGCCGGTGGCTTCAACGTCGCCCAGCTGCCGCTGCTCGACGGGCTCGGGCCGACGCGCGGCAGCTACGGCGTCTGCGAGCTCCTCAACGCCTACCTGTTCGTGCTCGCCGCGTGCGGCGTGGCGACGCGGCTCGTCGTGCCCGCGGCCGCCGCGATCTACGCGTGGCTGTACTTCGGCAGCCAGCTCGACTCGTACCAGCACCATTACCTCGTGTCGCTGCTGCTGCTGCTCGCGTGCTTCGTGCCGTGGCAGCGACCCGCGGGCGCGACGGCGCGCACGCCCGTGCGAGCGTGGGCGCTGCGGCTCGTCCTGCTCCAGCTCGCGATCATGTACCTGTGGGCGGCGATCTCGAAGATGAGCCCCGCGTGGCTCGACGGCCGCACGCTCGCGGGACAGATCGGCGGTCCGATGCGCGGCCTCGTCGACTCGACGATCGGCGTGCGCGCGACGGCGCGGCTGGTGCTGCTGGTCGAGCTCGCGCTCGCCGCGACGGTGTGGATCCGGCCGGCCTGGTGGGTCGCCGCGCCGCTCGGGCTCGGGTTTCACCTCTCGATCGTGTTCAGCAAGCTCGAGATCGGGCTGTTCGCGTGGCTGATGATCGCGCTCTACGCGTTCGTCGTGCCGGACGCGATCTGGATCGCGATCGCCGAGCTGCCGCCGGTGCAGACCGCGCTGCGCGTCGTCGGCATCGTGACCGGCTACTTCCGGGAGGGCGCGCGCTGGCTCGTGTGGGGCCTCGCGCTCGCCGTCGGGATCGCGCTCGCCGCGGCGAGCCGCTTCGATCACGCGCTCGCCGTCGGGCTCGTGCTCGCGGCCGTGCCGATCGCCGCGCTCGTCGTGCGCCGCGTGCGGCCCGGTGCCGCCCGTGCGCACATCGCGTGGCTGTCGGCCGCGCACCTGCTCGCGTTCACGACATGGACGATCGTCGACCGCACCACGACCGTCGCGCCCGATTACTACCGGTTCTGGGGCGGCAGCTCGCGGCGCCTGCACGACACCGCTGCCGCCGAGCACGCGTACCGCAGGCTCGTCGAGGTCGCGCCCGACGAGTCCACCGGTCATTACCAGCTCGGACGGCTCCTGCTCGCTCGCGGCGCCGACGAGGAGGGCCTCGCCGAGCTGCGTGCCGCGCAGCGCCTCGAGCCGACGCACGCGCGCTCGTTCGTCGCGGAGGCGAGGTGGCTCGCCGAGCACGGCCGCCGCGACGAGGCGATCGCGAAGGCGCGCGAGGCGCTCGCCGCCGAGCCAGGCAATGCCGACGCGCGCGGCCTGCTCGAGGCGCTGACCGGCCGCTCGAGGGCGCCCGCCCCGCCACCCGACGACGCCCACGACGAACCCGAGCCGCGCTGACTCGCCGCCTCGCGGCGTGCGTGCCCGTCGCGGCGGTGACGCGCGGCAGCGGGCGTGGTAACTCGCTCGCGTGGAGACGCTGCCTCCAGCACGCACCGCACCGCGCTCGACGCCGGAGCCGCCGCCGCGCGACCGCCGCGAGCGCGCGCGCCGGATCATGGCGATCCTCGGCGAGCTGTTCCCCGAGCCGGCCATGCCGCTCGATCACGAGGATCCGTTCCAGCTGCTCGTCGCGAC
>JBLMXA010000096.1:0-3618 GCA_050257515.1 Acidobacteriota bacterium
CTCGAGCCGATGGTCCACGACCGCCTGCCGTTCCGTCGCCGCCGCCGCCTGCTCGAGGTCGGCTGCGGCGTCGGGGCGCAGACCGAGATCCTGCTGCGCCACTTCCCCGAGCTCCACGTCACGGGCGTCGAGATCAACGACGAACAGATCGCCGAGGCGCGCCGCTACCTCGCGACCGTGCCGTGGGCGATCGGCCGCCACACGATCGTCAAGCAGGACGCGACGAAGCTCGAGTTCGAGCCCGAGAGCTTCGATGCGGCGTTCCTGTGCTGGATCCTCGAGCACGTCGGCTCGCCATCGCGCGTGCTGTCCGAGGTGCGCCGCGTGCTCGTGCCCGGCGCGCCGGTCGTGTGCAACGAGGTCTTGAACGCGACGTTCTTCATCGATCCGTACAGCCCGAACACGCTGCGCTACTGGATGGCCTTCAACGATCACCAGCTCGATCTCGGCGGCGATCCGTTCATCGGCGCCAAGCTCGGCAACCTGCTCCAGTCGGTCGGCTTCCGCGACGTCACCACCGACGTCCGCAGCTTCCACCTCGACAACCGCGCGCCCGGCGAGCGCGCCGAGTTCCTCGCGTACTGGACCGAGCTCTTGCTGTCGGGCGCGCCGCTCTTGCTCGCCGCGAACAAGGTGTCGCAGGAGGTCGTCGACGGCATGACGCGCGAGCTCGACGTCGTCGCGCGCGATCCCAACAGCGTGTTCTTCTACGCGTTCATCCAGGCCCGCGCGCGCGCGTGGTGAGATACCTCGACGAGGCGCGGTTCGCGCCGGGAGCGCGCAGCGCGGCGTGGATCGAGACCGAGGTCGCGAACCAGACCGATCCACCGGGGTTCGCGCGGGTCGCCGCCGACGAGCCGTGGTAGCACTGACCGAGATGGTGCACGACGAGATCGCCTTGCGTACCGACGATGGCACCTGCCCGGTGCACGCGTTCCACCCGGACGGCGGCGGGCCGTGGCCCGGCGTGGTGATGTACATCGACGGCATCGGCATGCGCCCCGCGATGCTCGCGATCGGCGAGCGGCTCGCGGCGGCCGGCTACTACGTGCTGGTACCGGACCTGTTCTATCGCGCGGGCGCGTACACCGCGCCCGATCCGAAGGCGCTGTTCGCCGACGAGGCGGTGCGCCACGCGTGGTTCAAGCTGGCGTTCGCGCACGTCAGCCCCGAGAAGACGATGCGCGACACGCGCGCGTTCCTCGATCGCCTCGCGGCGACTCGCAGCGTGCGCGCCGGCAAGGTCGGCGTGTTCGGCTACTGCATGGGCGGGCGCATGGCGTTGACCGCGGCCGGCACGTTCCCCGAGCGCATCGCGTGCGTGGCGGCGTATCACCCCGGCGGGCTCGCGACCGACGCGCCCGACAGCCCGCATCTGCTCGCGCCGAGGATCCGCGCGCGCGTCTACATCGCCGCCGCGACCGAGGACCAGACGTTCCCCGAGGAGCAGCAGCAGCGGCTCGAGAAGGCGCTCGCCGATGCGAACGTCGATCACGTGATGGAGACGTACCCCGCGCGCCACGGCTGGGTGCCGAGCGACACGCCGGTCCACGATGCCGTGCAGGCCGAGCGCCACTGGCAGACGCTCACCGACCTGCTCGCACGCTCGCTCGTGTAGCTGGCGCGTGCGATGCAGCCTCCACCGTCGCCCACAGGAGGCTGCTCATGTTCACGCGATTTCACGCAGCGCTCGTCGCGAGCGCAGCTGCTGCGTGCAGTTCCAGCGCGCCGCGCGCGCCCGCGGCGCCGGCCGAGACGAGCCGCTACGAGTACCGCGAGACCCGCGAGCTCGTCGCACGCGTCGACGACGCCGCGGTGCTGATCGCGATGCGCGGCAAGGCGGCGTTCCGCGAGCTGCGCGTGCCCGGCAGCCGCTGGCGTCAGGGAGACGCGTACGTGTTCGTCCTCGATCCGCTCGGCAACATGCTCGTGCATCCCGATCCGGCGCTCGAGGGCAAGAACCAGCGCGCGCTGCTCGATGTCCACCACCGGCCGATCATCACCGGGCTGATCGAGGCCGCGACCGCGGTCCCCGGCAAGCCGGCGGGCTGGTACCACTACGAGTGGCCGGTGCCGGGTGGCCTGCTGCCGCGGTGGAAGAGCAGCTACGTGCGGCTCGTCACCGGGCCGGGCGGCGCGCGCTACATCGTCGGCAGCGGCATGTACGACGATCGCATGGAGCGCGCGTTCGTCGTCGACATGGTCAACAGCGCGGTCGGCGCGCTCGAGCAGCGCGGCGAGGCGGCGTTCGCGGCGCTGCGCGATCGCACGGGGCCGTTCGTCGCGAAGGACGCGTACGTGTTCGTCATCGATCCGGACGGTGTCGAGCTCGTCAACCCGGCGTTCCCGAACCTCGAGGGCCGCGACCTGATCGACGCGCGCGACAGCGTCGGCACCCCGCTCGTGCGCGACATGCTGCGCGTCGTTCGCACGCGCGGCGAGGGCTGGGTCGAGTACATGTGGCCGCGGCCGGGCGACAGCGTGTCGACCGTGAAGTCGACGTACGTCAGGCGCGCGCAGGTCGCCGGACGCTCGCTGCTCGTCGGCTGTGGCGTCTACCTCGCCGACGCCCCGCGCGCGCGGCCCGCGACCACGCAGCTCGCAGCGGGCGAGCTCGTCGGCCTCGTGCGCGACGCCGCGCGCGTGTTCGAGGAGCGCGGCGACGACGCCTATCCCGAGTTCCGCAGCCGCGGCGGCTACTGGTTTCGCAACGGCACCTACTTCTTCGTGTGGCGGATGGACGGCACGCGCACGTTCCACGCGGCCGATCGCCGCCTCGAGGGCAAGTCCGGCCTCGACGCGAAGGACAGCCTCGGCAAGCCGTACGGCCGGATGTTCCTCGACGTCGCGGCGAGCCCGTCGGGCGAAGGCTGGGTCCACTACATGTACCCCGAGCCCGGCAGCATGTTCCCGCAGTGGAAGTCGACGTTCATCAAGCGCGTGCGGTTCCCCGGCGGCGAGGACCGGCTGATCGGCGCCGGCGTCTATCACATGCAGCTCGACCGCTCGTTCATCGAGGACGTCGTCGATCGCGCGGCGTCGCTCGTCGCCGAGCGCGGCCGCGACGCGTTCGACGTGCTGCGCGATCCGACCGGCCCGTTCGTGTTCATGGACACCTACGTGTTCGTCGACACCCCTGACGGCACCGAGCTCGTCAACCCGGCACAGCCGAGCCTCGAGGGCACGAACGTGCTCGCGCTGCGCGACGTCCACGGCAAGCCGGTCGCGCGCGAGTACATCACGCGCGCGGCCGAGCGCGGCTCGGGCTGGGTCGAGTACGAGTGGTACAAGCCCGGCGGCAACACGCCTGCCCACAAGCAGGCCTACGTGCGCGCCGTCCACCACGGCGACGAGACGTTCGTCGTCGGCTCCGGGCTCTACGTCGAGTGAGCGCGAGCGCGAGCGACCCGACGAGCCAGCCCGCGCCGGCGCCGGTCGAGCATCCCGCCGGTGCGGGCGCGGTCGTGACCGATCCGTCGCCGGTCCCATCTCCCGCTCCGCCCGGATCCGAGCCCGAGCTCGAGCCCGAGCCGCTGCCGTTATCGCTCGGCGGATCCATCAGCGTCACGTACGTCCCGATCCACGGCTCGTACATGTCGGCGCGCGTGTCGATGCCGC
>JBLMXA010000097.1:0-2514 GCA_050257515.1 Acidobacteriota bacterium
GCACCGCGCTGATCGCCGACATCGCCGACGGCGAGGCCTGCTGCACCACCGCGACATAGACGGCGCCACACGCGTCGACGGCGAGCGCCAGCGCGCGGCCGTTCTGCGCCGCGAGGCCGAGGTCGACGTTGCTCATCACGCCGCGCACGTCGATCTTCATCACCGCGATCGCGCGGAAGAACCCGGTGTTCACCGTGGTCGCGCCGGCGATGAAGATGTTGCCGTCGAGATCGATCGCGATGCCGTTCGCCTCGACCATGCCGAGGTCGCGCACGAGCACGAGGCTGCACGTCGTGTCGAGCTCGACGAGGAACGCGCCGCTGACGAAGCCCGACTCGCCCGCGGTCCTCGCGGTCACGCTCGTGCCGAAGAAGTCGATCGTGCCGCGGGTCTCGCCGATCAGCTGGATGTGATCGCTGGCGTCGATCGCGATCCCGTTGAACCGCGCGGTGCCCTGGAACGTCTGGCTGAACACCACGTTCCCCGACAGGTCGACCTTCATGATGCGCAGCGTGTCGCCCATCTGCGCCACGCTCGCGCCGATCTCGACGCCCGCCGCGAGCGTGCTCGCGATGTAGACGTTGCCCTTGCTGTCGAACGCGACGAAGCCGGACTGCTGCAGCGAGAACAGCACGTCTCCGCTCGCCGACAGCACGACCGTGCCCATCGCGGTGCCGGAGATCGCGATGCGCCCGTTCGCCGCGATCGCCAGGCTCATCACGCCGTCGCCGCACAGGCCGAGCTGCTTGACGAACAGGATCTTGCCCTTCACGTCGAGCTTGGCGACGAACACGTCGATGTTGCCGTTCGGTACCATCACGCCCGCGCCGAGATCGATGCGCGACGTGAACGAGCCGACGACGTAGATGTTGCCCTGGGCGTCCGTCCGCACGAGCGTGCCGGCGGGCAGCGAGAACAGCGCGCTGCCCATCGCCGAGAACGCCTGCAGCCCGAAGTCGCCGGCGACGAACACGTTCGCGTTCGCGTCGATGGCGAGATCGAGCAGGGATGTCGCGCTCGCCGCGCCCAGGTTCACGTTCAGCGTCGCCTCACCGAGCGGACACGACGCAGCCGTGCCGCCTCCGGTCTGGGTCGAGCCGCCGTTGACGGTCCCGTTCGACTGTCCGTTATCCGTGGTCGGGTGGCTCACACCACATGCGGCCACCAGCGCGAGCGACAGCGCCGCGCTCGAAAGCATGCTTTTCATCGCTACCTCCGAATTTTCTCTAGGGTTCGGCTGTAGCTACAGTTCAAGCGACGTGCCGCGGCTCAGGCCGCCACGCTCAGAATTCGTATGGGTAGCTCGCGCGACGCGTGATGAACCTCGTCGGCGAAGCCGGTGAGGTTGACGTTGAACGACAGCCGCGCCGGTTGATCGAGCGGGCGGAAGAAGTCGTCGTAATGCGTCGGCACGATCGCGCGCGGCCGCAGCGCCGCGATGATGCGCTCGACGTAGCGAGGCGTGAAGCGCCGGCCCGAGATGCCGCACAGGAAGTAGTCGACGTCGCGGTCGCGCAGCTCGTCGTCGAGAAAATCGGCCGAGCCCTGGTGATAGAACGTCACGCCCGCGACCTCGAGCCAGATGCCCCATACCTGGCCGCAGCGATACGCCTGCGGCCTCAGCTCGTCCACGTGATCGCAGGTGAGCTCGCCGGCGTACGGGATGCGGTAGCCGAGCTGCAGCTTCGAGTGAACGCTCGGCACGAAGTGAAATCGGAACGGACCGACCTCGTAGTCGCGGTGGGCTGCCACCTCGATCGCCTGGTCCGCGAGGCCGTGGATCGCCATCAGGTGCGCCAGCGAGCGCGATCCGAAAGTGCGCGCGTGAAACCGGCGCGCGATCGCGGGGACGTCGAGCGCGTGATCGAAGTGGGTGTGGCCGACGAGCACGGCATCGGCGCGATCGATCCAGCGCGCCACCGCCCCGGGCGCCGACGGGACGACCCGGCGGCGCACGAGATCGGCGAGCGGCAGCCGCGTCACGTAGGGATCGATCCACAGCACCGTGCCCTCGTACGCGAAGCGAAATCCGGCGGTGCCGAGCCACCGGACGTCGAGGCCTCGCGGGAGCGCGAGTGGCGCGGCCAGCTGCCGAGCGGTTAGCAAGTCGCTCGCGTGTTGGCGCTTCGCGGTCGCGAGGTACTTCACTCCCGATCCGAGGTGATACAACCCTCCCAGCGAAAAGGAGCGAACCATGGCTTTCACCCTACCCGAGCTGCCCTACGGCAAGGACGCCCTCGCGCCCGTGATCTCCGCCGAGACGATCGATTACCACTACGGCAAGCATCACCAGGCGTACGTCAACAACCTCAACAACATCGTGCCCGGCACGAAGTACGAGAAGATGTCGCTCGAGGAGGTCGTGAAGACCTCGAACGGCCAGGCGAGCGAGAAGAAGGTGTTCAACAACGCCGCTCAGGTGTGGAACCACACGTTCTACTGGAACTGTCTGGCGCCCAAGGCCGGCGGCGACCCGACCGGCAACATCAAGGCCGCGATCGACAAGTCGTTCGG
>JBLMXA010000098.1:0-4986 GCA_050257515.1 Acidobacteriota bacterium
GAGATCTCGCCCGAGGTGATGAAGTCGCTCGAGGGTGGCCGTTATCAGCACCCGTTCATCCCCAAGGCCCAGCGCGACGGCGACTTCCGGCTGTGGTTCGCGGACTACGTCACCGCGGACACCGGTACGGGGCTCGTTCACACCGCGCCCGGCCACGGCGCCGACGACTACAAGACCGGCGTCAAGCACGACCTGCCGGCGTACGCGCCGCTCGACGATTCGGGCCGCTACGTCGACGGCGTGCCGCTCGGGCTCACCGGCAAGTCGACCGACGAGGCGAATCCGATCGTCGTCGCCTGGCTCGCCGACCACGAGTTCTTGCTCAACAAGCGCACCGACACGATCGAGCACCAGTACGCGCACTGCTGGCGGTGCAAGGGGCCGATCGTGTACCGCGCGACGCCGCAGTGGTTCATCGCGATGGATCACGAGGGGCTGCGCGCGAACGCGTTGCGGGAGATCGATCGCACGCAGTGGGTGCCGCCGTGGGGCCACGACCGCATCTACGCGATGATCGAGAACCGGCCCGACTGGGTGCTGTCGCGCCAGCGGCTGTGGGGCACGCCGATCCCGGTGTTCTACTGCAAGGCGTGCGGCACCGAGCACGCGAGCGCCGACACGATGGAGCACGTCGCGACGATCTTCGCGAAGGAGGGCGCCGACGCGTGGTGGACGCGCCCGTCGAGCGAGCTCGTGCCCGCGGGGACAACGTGCAGCAAGTGCGGCGCCGGCGGCGACCAGCTCGAGAAGGAGAAGGACATCGTCGACGTGTGGTTCGAGTCGGGCGTGTCGTGGCTCGCGATGGAAGCGCGCGGCAAGGACTACCACGACATCGATCTCTACCTGGAAGGTAGCGATCAGCACCGCGGCTGGTTTCACAGCTCGCTGCTCGCGGGCGTCGGCGTCAAGGGCAAGGCGCCGTACAAGGAAGTGATCACGCACGGCTTCGTGCTCGACGAGAACGGCATCCCGTACTCGAAGAGCACGATCGAGAAGGCGCGACGCGAGGGCAAGAAGACCAGCTACATCGAGCCCGAGAGCGTGATCGCGAAGAGCGGCGCCGAGATGTTCCGGCTGTGGGTCGCGTCGACCGAGTTCCGCGCCGACATCCCGTACTCGCAGGCGATCCTCGACGGGCTCGCGGAGTGGTATCGCAAGCTCCGTAACACCGCGCGGTTCCTGCTCGGCAACCTCAAGGACTTCGAGCCCGACCGCCACGATCGCTCGATCGTGCGGCTCGCGATCGATCGCTACATGCTCGCGCGGCTCGACGAGGTGATCGGCAAGGCGCGCGCGGCGTACGACAAGTACGAGCTGCACGTCGTCCATCGCCTGCTCGTCGAGCTGGTGACCGTCGACATCTCGGCGCTCTACGGCGACGTCACGAAGGATCGACTGTACTCCGACGCGGCCGACTCGCAGGCGCGGCGCGCCGCGCAGGTCGTGATGTACGAGTGCGTGCGGGCGATCGCGCTGCTCGCGGCGCCGATCCTGTGCTTCACCGCCGAGGACATCTGGAAGTACATGCCGAGGCGCAAGGGCGATCCCGACAGCGTCCACATCGCGACTTTTCCTGCCGAGAGGCCGCCCGACGAGCAGCTCGAGGCCGAGCTCGCGGTCGTGCTCGCGTGGCGCGAGCGCGTCACGAAGGCGCTCGAGCCGTTCCGCGCCGAGAAGCGCAAGAGCGTCGACGCGGCGATCACGCTCCACGCGAAGTCCGACCGCCAGCTGCTCGAGAAGTACGCGGCCGAGCTCGCGGACGTGTTCATCGTGTCGTCGGTCGCGATCGCGGACGGCGACGACGCGGTCGCGGTCGCGCCGCACCCCGGCCCGCGCTGCGAGCGCTGCTGGAAGCACTACGACAAGCTCGCCGCGCCGTCCGCGGACGTGTGCGAGCGCTGCGCCGAGGCGCTGAGGAGCCGGTCGTGAGCGAGGAGCCCGAGGTGAAGTCGTTGCCACCGAGCGATCGCTCGAAGTGGATCCTGTTCTCGGTCGTCACCGTGCTGTCGCTCGTCGCCGATCAGATCACGAAGATCTGGGCGCGCGCCAACCTGCCGGTGATCGGCCACGGCACCGGCAGCAACGGCGTGTGCGTCGTGCCGCACGACATCATGTCGGGCATGTGCCGCGGCGAGGCCAAGCACGTGCTCGGCGGCTTCTGGGACTGGCGGCTGTCGATGAACCCGGGCTCGGCGTTCGGCCTGTTCGCGGGGACGAGCTTCGCGCGCGTGCTGCTGTCGCTCGTCGGCATCGGCGCGGTGATCGGCATGCTCGTGATGCTGCGCAAGTCGCGGCCCGACCAGAAGGTCCTCCACTGGGCGCTCGCGCTCGTCGCCGGCGGCGCGATCGGAAACCTGATCGATCGCATCTACTACGGCGTCGTCACCGACTTCATCCTCTGGCACTACAACGAGCACGAGTGGCCGGTGTTCAACGTCGCCGACGTCGTGCTCGTGATCGGCGTCGGGCTGATGTTCATCGACATCCAGAAGGAGAACAAACGGACCGGCAAGAAGAAGACCAAGGCGGAACGCGCCGCCGCCATGGAAAAGGCGAAGGCGGCCGGGCTCGTCAAGAAGCTCTGAGATTGAACCGCCAAGGCGCCGAGCACACAAAGATCAGACAAGACTCTTCTTCTGGCTCCGGCTTGGCGACCTCGGCGCCTTGGCGGTTGATCCTCCGGGAATTCCGCGCGCGGGCGGGGCGGTTGGCCACGTATGAAGCTGCGCCGGCTGGTCGTGTTCACGGTGCTCGTGCTGGGCGTGCTCGCCCTCGATCAGGGCAGCAAGGCGTGGGCGCGCGGGCTTGGCGACGGGCGCCATGCAGTGATCGACGGCTACTGGGACTGGGAGCACGCGGAGAACCCCGGAGCCGCGTTCTCGACGCTCGTCGGCGGCACGGCGGCGCGGGTCGGGCTGTCGATCGTCGCCGCCGCCGCGATCGGCGCGCTCGTGTACGCGGCCTGGCGATCCAGGCCGGAGCAGCGGGTGCAGCGCGCCGCGTACGCGCTGATCCTCGGCGGCGCGGCGGGCAACCTCGTCGATCGCGTGCGCGTGGGCACGGTCACCGACTTCGTGCGCTGGCGCATCCACGACCACCTGTGGCCGATCTTCAACGTGGCGGATGCCGCACTGCTCGTCGGCGTCGCCCTGCTGTTTGTGGCCTCCGCGCGCCAGCGGCGTATGATCTCCACGTGAAGCCGCTCGTCGCCGCCGTGCTCGCGCTCGCTGCATGCAGCTCGAGCACGACGGACAACCGGCCTTACGAGCCGGGAGGCGGCGGCGCGACCGGTGGCAACGGCGGCGGGCAGGACGCGGCCGTCGACGGCAACGACGGCGGCCAGCTCGCCGGACGCGTCTGCCTCGCCGCCGATCCGCGCGATCTCGTGACCTGCGCGTCGACCGGCGCCGGCGGGCTCACAGTCACGCTCGGCACCGCGATGGCGACGACGGCCGACGACGGCACGTTCGCGATCACCGCGCCGCAGGGCACCGGCCTCGTGTGGCACGCGAGCGGCGGCGCGATCGCGACGTCGGTGATGCCGTTCGGCACGGTCGCGCAGATCCCCGCGCTCGCGACGACGACGTACGACGATCTCGTCAACGGCAATGGCATCCTGCTCGCCTCGGGGCAGGGCTCGATCTTCGTGCGCGTGCTGCAGGCCGGCGCACCGCTCGCCGGCGCGACCGCGACGGCGACGCCGGCCTCGCCGTACGAGACCCACTACGACGGCGCGACCGCCGCGACGTGGGGCACGACCGCGACCGGCGCGCATGGCGTCGCGTGGATCGCCGGCGAGGCCACCGGCGCCGCGAGCGTCACCGTCACGCCGGCGGGCGGCAGCGCGCAGACGATCGACGCGGTTCCCGTCGAGGACGGCGCGCTGACGTTCGTCGCTACCGAATTTCCGTAGCGCGCTCCCGCACGGTGGTCGGGTGGCGACGTTCGGCGATCTGTCGACCGGCGGCGAGAGCACGCGCCGCGGCGTGCAGGTGATCGACGGCCGGATCACGTTCGTCGAGTCGGGACTGCCGTCGCCAGCTGCTCGAGCGCCGCGAGCCAGCCCGCCGCCTTGAGCTCGGTCTCGGCGAGCTCGGCCGCCGGATCGGAGTCGGCGACGATGCCGCCGCCGACGTGCACGCGCAGCTCGTGGCCGACGAGCACGCCGACGCGGATCGCGATCGCGAGATCGAGCGCGCCGCCCGCGCCGAAGAAGCCGAACGCGCCGCAGTACGGGCCGCGGCGCACCGGCTCGAGCTCGTCGATGATCTCCATCGCGCGCAGCTTCGGCGCGCCGGTGATCGAGCCGCCCGGGAACGTCGCGCGCAACAGCTCGGCGTAGCCGACGCCGGCGCGCGGTCGGGCGCTGACGCGCGACACCTTGTGATAGAGCGCCGGCAGCTCGACGACGTAGCCGAGCTCGTCGACGCGCACGCTGCCGGTCTCGGCGATGCGGCCGAGGTCGTTGCGCTCGAGATCGACGATCATCAGGTGCTCGGCGGCGTCCTTCGCGGACCGCGCGAGCTCGTCGGCGCCGCCGGCTCCCCGCCGCAGCGTGCCCTTGATCGGCCGCGTCTCGACGCGATCGCCGACCGTCGCGAGGAACCGCTCCGGCGAGCCCGACACGAGCGTCACGCCGTCGGCCTCGACGAGCGCGCCGTACGGCGCGGGCGCAGCTTCGGCGAGCGCGGCGTACAGCGCGAGCGCGTCACCCGGCGCGGCGACGCGCGCGACGAGCCGGCGCGCGAGGTTGACCTGGTACGCGTCGCCGGCGGCGAGGTAGTCGCGGATGCGGTCGACGCGCGCGAGGTGGTGCGCGCCGTCGTCGTCGGGCACGAGCGGCCGGAGGCTCGGCGCGACCGCGGGCTCGCGCGGGCCGGTCTCGAGCGCGGCGGCGAGGCGCGCGCGCGCGTCGCGATCGGGGCCGACGAGCTCGACCGTGTCGCCGATGCGGGCGACGGCGCCGTACGCGGCGTGCCACAGGTC
>JBLMXA010000099.1:0-4548 GCA_050257515.1 Acidobacteriota bacterium
GTGCACCGAGGCCAGGAAGTTGCCGCCCTGGCGCTCGATCGTGCGCCGGATCGCGCTGACGTGATCGACGGTCGCGCGCGGCACGTCGAGGATCTGCACCGGCTCCTTGCCGCTGGCCGGATCGCAGTCGGCCGCCGGCGACGACACGAGGTGGTTGCGGCAGCTCACCGGCCGCACCGGATACGCGCCGCAGCGGCCGTCGGCCTCGAGCAGCGCGCACCTGGGCGCGTGGCGCGCGAACGCGACGTCGCGCGGCAGGTCGACGCGCGGCAACTCGTCGCGGTACCACGCGAGCCAGCCACGCAGCCGGTCGCCGATCGCGGCGAGCTCCGCCGCGCTGCGGTGCTCCTGCAGCCACGCGACCAGCGTCTCGGCCTCGGCGCGGGTCGTCGGGATCTCGTAGCTGCAGCAGAACGTGCAGCCCGCTGCACAACTCGCGGTGACGCCGCGCGCTGCGAGCTGCGCGAGCCTGGCCGCGGCCGCCTGCTCGCAGCCCTCGTACACGCGCAGCACGACGCGCCGCCGCTCGTCGGCGTTCGCCAGCGCCCTCGCCTTGTCGCGCTGGCGCTGCTCCGCCTTGCCCACGGCGCCAGTATGTCACGCGTGCCGGTTCCACCCGCCGGCTCACAAGCGATTACAGTCGGCCCCGCCGTTGCAACGAACCGCCCGGTGCCGGGTGTCATACGAGGAACCATGAGCGCACGCCGATCCCTTCTCCCAGCCCTTCTCCTCGCGCTGTCGTCGTGCGGGTCTCCCGCGAAGCCCGCGACCGCGCCTCCGCCCGCGGTCGCCGCGACCGCCGCCCCGGCGCCGCGGCCCGCGACCCAGGTCGCACCACCGCGCGATCCGCTCGCCGAGGTCACGCCGCTCGATCCCGAGATCACGAAGGGCAAGCTGCCCAACGGGCTCACGTACTACGTGATGAAGCACCACAAGCCCGAGCAGCGCGCGTCGCTGTGGCTCGCGGTCAACGCCGGCTCGGTGCTCGAGGACGACGACCAGCGCGGGCTCGCGCACTTCTGCGAGCACATGGCGTTCAACTGCACCAAGCGGTTCCCGAAGCAGGACATCGTCAACTACATCGAGCGCGTCGGGATGAAGTTCGGCCCCGACGTCAACGCGTACACGTCGTTCGATCAGACCGTGTACATGCTGACCGTGCCGACCGACGACCAGGCGGTCCTCATGAAGGGCCTCGACATCCTGCGCGACTGGGCCGGCGACGTCACGTTCGATCCGGTCGAGGTCGACAAGGAGCGCGGCGTCGTGCTCGAGGAGTGGCGGCTCGGCCGCGGCGCGTTCGCGCGCATCGACGACAAGCAGTGGCCGATCATCTTCCAGGGCTCGCGCTACGCCGAGCGGCTGCCGATCGGCAAGCCCGAGATCCTGAAGACCGCGAAGCGCGACACGCTCTACCGCTTCTACAAGGACTGGTACCGCCCGGACGAGATGGCGGTGATCGCGGTCGGCGACTTCGATCCGGCGCAGATCCAGAAGCAGATCGAGGCGAAGTTCGGCGATCTCGTCAACCCCGCGAAGGAGCGCCAGCGCGACGTGGTCAAGGTGCCGCACGACCACGCGACGCTCGTGACCGAGGCGACCGATCCGGAGATGCCGTTCACGTCGGTCACGATCTACGACAAGATGGATCATCGCCCGCAGGCGACGAAGGGCGACTACCGCCGGCTGCTCGTCGAGCGGCTCTATCACTCCATGATGCGCGCGCGGTTCTCCGAGCTCGGCGAGGATCCGGCGGCGCCGTTCACGTTCGCGAGCTCGGCGACGACCTCGTTCGTGCGCACGAGCGACCTGTTCCTGCGCGACGCGCAGGCGAAGGAGGGCCGCACGGCCGACGCGCTCGCGCTGCTGTTCCGCGAGATCAGGCGCGTCGAGAAGCACGGCTTCCTCGCGAGCGAGCTCGAGCGAGCGCGCGCGGACGTGATGGCCGAGTACGAGAACGAGGCGAAGGAGTGGGACAAGACGCAGGATCGACTGATCGCCGACGAGATCACGCGGCTGTTCTTCGCGCACGAGCAGATGCCCGGCCGCGCGGTCGAGCTGCAGTTCGCGCGCGAGCTGCTGCCGACGATCACGCTCGACGAGCTCAACCACCTCGCGGCGACGTGGGGCGGTGACAAGGGCCGCGTGATCGCGCTGTCGGGCCCGTCGACGCAGAAGCTCCCGGGCGAGGCCGAGGTGCGCTCGATCGCGCAGCAGGCCGCCGCCGAGCCGGTCGACGCGTGGAAGGACGAGGCGGCGAAACCGCTGATGGCGCAGCCGCCCACGCCCGGCAAGATCACCGACACCAAGCACGACGACGCGACCGGCGCGACGGTGTGGACGCTGTCGAACGGCATCGAGGTGGTGTGGAAGCCGACGACGTTCCAGAACGACGAGGTCAGCTTCACGGGCTGGCAGCTCGGCGGCACGTCGCTGCTCACCGACGCGCAGTTCGATCAGGTGCGGTTCGGCGGGCTGATCAGCGCGATGGGCGTCGGCGAGCTCGATCCGGTCGCACTCAAGAAGGTGCTCGCCGGCAAGAAGGTGTCGGTCAACGTCGGCTACGGCGAGCTGTCGGAGACCGCGAGTGGCTCGGCGCGTCCGGCCGATCTCGAGACGATGTTCCAGCTGCTCCACCTGCGGATGACCGCGCCGCGCAAGGACGAGCGCGCGTTCGCCGCGTGGAAGCAGGACCAGCAGGAGTGGGTCAAGCACAAGGAGGTGTGGCCGGAGATCCACTTCTTCGAGCAGATGAACGCGGTCGAGTCGAACAACCACCACCGCCGGATGCCGGAGACGCCGGCGATGCTCGACAAGGTCGAGCTCGACAAGGCGCTCGCGATCTACAAGCAGCGGTTCGCCGACTGCGGCCACTTCAGGTTCGTGTTCGTCGGCAACCTCGACGAGGCGACGCTGAAGCCGCTCGTCGAGACCTACCTCGCGTCGCTGCCGGCGACCGGCCGCAAGGAGCACTGGAAGGACATCGGCGTCCACTACCCGACGCACACGATCAAGAAGGAGATCGTCGCGGGCACCGAGCCCAAGAGCTTCGTGTCGCTGTCGATGAGCGCGCCCGACAAGTGGTCGCTCGACGCGGCGCGCGACGCGAAGATCCTGTCGATGGTCCTGCGCATCCGCCTGCGCGAGGTGCTGCGCGAGGACATGGGCGGCGTCTACGGCGTGCAGGTCGGCGCGAGCATCTCGCGCGAGCCGACGCAGCGGCGGAGCCTGTGGATCTTCTTCGGCTGCGATCCCGCGAACGTCGACAAGCTCAAGAAGGCGGCGTTCGACGAGATCGCGAAGTTCGCGAAGGACGGCGCCGGCGACGAGTACCTCGCCAAGGTGCGCGAGCAGCTCAAGCGCGAGCACGAGACCGATCTCAAGGAGAACCGGTGGTGGCTCAACCAGCTGCGCGACGCGTACTACTTCGGCGAGGACTTCGGCAAGCAGACCGACGTCGACGCCGCGATCGCGCGCGTGACGAGCGCGAACGTCAAGGCGGCCGCCAGGCACTTCTTCACGCCGAACAACTACGTGCTCGGCGTGATGCGGCCCAAGCCTACTTCTCCGGCACCATCACGGCCTGGAAGTACTGCTTCGAGCTCAGGTACTTCTTCGCCGCGGCCTTGACGTTGGCGGACGTCATCCTCGCCGTCATCTTCGACGGATCGAGCACGAGCTTCGGATCGTCGCCGTAGCGATACGAATTCGCGAGCCAGCCGGCCCAGAACTCGTTGTTGCGCAGCTCGGTCTCGCGCTCGCGCAGGAACGTCTCCTTGACCTTCTGCAGGTAGTCGTCGGTGACGCCGTCCTTCGCGAGCTTGGCGATCTCGCCGAACGCGGCGCCGGTCAGCTCGTCGACGCGCTTCGGATCGCAGCCGAAGCCGATCGTGAAGTCGCGCTCCTGGTGCGGCGACCGCGTGATGTCACCGCTCGCGCGCACGCCGTAGACGCCGCCCATGTCCTCGCGCATCGTCTCGCGCAGCTTGATCGCGAGCACCTCGCCGAGGATGAACATGTCGCGGTCCTTGTCGCGGGTCCACGACTCGTCACCGTGGAAGTCGATGCGCACGGCGGCCTTCGGCGCGCTGCCCATCTTCCACTCCTTCTTGACGACGCCGGGGACCTCGCGGATCCCGAGGTCCTTCTCCCGCTCGTGGCGGCCCTTCGCCGGCAGCGAGCCGAGGTACGTCTCGACGAGCGGCTTCAGCTTCGCGACATCGACGGCGCCGACGATCACGAACGTGAAGTCGCTCGCGTCGCCGAACCGGTCCTTGTAGAACGCGAACGCCTTGTCGAGATCGATCTTCTCGAGGTCGGCGGGCTGCGGCGGCATCCGCCGGAGGTTTCCCTTCCACAGCGCGGCCTGCCAGTCGCGGTTGAACATCACCTCGGGCGAGCGCATCGCGTCGGTGAGCTGCTCGACGAAGTTCGCCTTCCACACCGTGAACTGCTGCGGATCCTTGCGCGGCGCCGTCATCTTCAGATAGACGAGCTGCAGCATCGTCTCGAGGTCGTGCGCCGAGCCCTGGCCGCCGATCGACTCGG
>JBLMXA010000100.1:0-11065 GCA_050257515.1 Acidobacteriota bacterium
GCCGCGGCGGCTCGACGAGCCGCACCTCGTAGGCCGGACGAGACGCGAGCATCATCACGCACGCGCCGAGCAGACCGATCGCGAGCGACCGAAACAGCAACATGCCTGCGTGACTTGCAACGTGCCGGCCAGCGCCGCGCGCGCGGATCCGCGCATTTATCGACGACGCCGCGCGGCCGCGGTGCCAACCTGGCGCTATGTCCGCAGCTGCTGCGCCAGGTAGTTCTGCTCGCCGACCTGACGGATCAGCTCGAGCTGGGTCTCGATCCAGTCGGTGTGGATCTCTTCCGACACCAGGATCTTCGTCATCATGTCCTCGGTCGCGTTGTCGTTTGCCTTGCGCGCCGCCTCGATGCCCTGGTTCAGAAACGCGATCGCCGAGTACTCGAGCTGGAGATCGCTCTCGAGCTGCTCGCGCACCGTCTCGCCGACGTGCAGCTTGTGATAGCGCTGCAGGTTCGGCACGCCCTCGAGGAACAGGATGCGGCTGATGATCTCGTCCGCGTGCCGCATCTCGTCGATCGACTCCTCGCGGATCTTCGCGGCGAGCCGCTCGTAGCCCCAGTTCTGGCACATCTTCGCGTGCACGAAGTACTGGTTGATCGCCGTCAGCTCGTTGGTCAGGAGCTGGTTCAAGAGGTTCAAGACCTCTTCGTTACCCTTCACGGCCGCGAGCGTAACGGGACCACGTCGGCCGCACAATCGCGGGTGCAGCCCTTCGCGGCGAGCCGATCGCGCAGCTCCTCCACACAGCTGCCACAGCCGGTGCCCGCGCCGCAGCGCCGCCCGATGTCCTCGACCGAGCGCGCGCCCTCGTCGATGATCGCGTCGACGTCGCGATCCGAGGTCGGGTGGCACAGGCAGACGATCATGGCGCTTCTGAAATTGATAATGCTTTTCAAAACCGCTTCTGTCAACGGGTGGTTTTCTCGCCTCCAACCAGCTGGATTTCCTATACTCCCGCCGTGAGGTACGCGCTGCTCGTCGTGCTCGTCGCGTGCAGGAGCCACGACAAGCCGGCCCCGAAGGCCCCGCCGCCCGATCCGCTCGCCGCGGTGCTCGTCAACGCCGGCGCCGAGCCGCGCCGGCCGGTGCACTACGCGCTCGCGAAGGGCACCAAGGTCGAGCTCGATCTCGCGATCGACGCGCACCTCGCGATCGCCGGGATCAGCCCCGAGATGCCCGAGCAGCAGTTCGTGCTCGAGGTGGTCGTCGACGACGTGCTCGCCGACGGCCGCATGCAGCTGCGCTCGACGATCGTCCACGCGGCGGCGCGCGACGGCAGCGCCGGCAGCGGCAGCGCGGGCAGCGGCCTCGACCCGCGCGCGCTCGCCGGCCGGCTCGCGATGCTCGAGGGCACCGCGATCACCGCGACGCTGTCGCCCGACGGTAGGCTCGACGCGCTCGCGCTCGACGATGGCGGCAGGCCGCAGCCCGATGCCGCCGAGCTGCTCGCCGGCTTCGGCCGGCTCGCGATCGCGCTGCCGAAGGATCCGATCGGCGTCGGCGCGCGGTGGACGAGCTCGCGCGAGCTGACGCCCGGCGGCGTGCGCGTCACCGCGACCAGCACGTTCGACGTCACCGCGCTCGCCGCCGACAAGCTGTCCTACCGGGTGACCACCGAGCTGCACGGCGCCGACCAGCAGGCGACGATGCAGGGCGTCGCGATCGACGTCGCGAAGATCACCGGCTCGGGCAGCGGCGACGGCACGCTCGACCTCGCGCACTTCGCGAACCAGGCCACGCTCGAGCTGAAGCTCGCGGCGACGATGACCGCGCAGGGCGAGGCGTCACCGCTCGAGCTCGGCGTCAAGACCGTGCTCGCGCCGCGTGAGGGCGCATCGCGATAATCCCCGCGAGGCGAGAGCGAGCGGCGGGAGGCAGATCGAGGCGCACGCCCGGAAGCGCAGCGAGCCGCGTGCTGAAGCACACGGCGAGCGAGAACCGGCCGTACGCGTCGAGATGCCCGCGCCGCGAAGCTCGCAGCCCGCGCGGATTGTCGCGATGCGCCCTATGGCGAGCACAGCGCGCCGTAGCGCTTGCAGGTGCCGCCGGCGAGCTCGTCGCAGTGATGGTGCAGGCCGTCGGCCGGATCGAACATGCACGCCGAGCGCGGCGCGCAGGCCGCGCCCCACTGCGTGCACGTGCCCTCGACCGGCTTCGCGCAGGTCTTGTACGTGCGATCGCGGGGGTCGTACATGCACCCGTCGGCGGGCGTGCACGGCCCGCCGAAGTGGAAGCACGCGCCCGCGCCTCCCGCGAGGCACGTGAAGTAGGCCGCCGCGCCGGCGTGGAACACGCAGGTCGTGGTCAGGCAGCCGATGTCGGGTGCGTCGCCGCCGGGGATCGCTGCGCTGCCCTTGCCGGGTGCCTTCGGCGCGGCCGAGCCGCTGCCGGTCGCGACGACGTGCGCGGCGCCGCCCCCGCCGGGCTGCTTGACGTCGTGCGAACCGCCTCCACACGCGAACGCGAGCACGAGCAGCCAGCGGCAACGCACCGCGTGACTATAGCGCGCCGACCCCCGAAATCCCGTCGCACGCGCCGCGATCCGGTGTAGCGTCCCGCTCGTGCGAGCCCACCTCGCGACCCTCGTGTTGCTCTCCGCCTGCAGCGGCGATGTCTCGCTGCCGATGCGCGGCACCTGTAACCCGCTCGGCGGGAACCATTGCATGACGCCGTGGCCGTCGTCGGTGTTCGAGATCGCCGACGCGTCGAGCGAGACCGGCCGCCGGCTCGCGATCCCCGCCGACACGCTGCCGATCAACTTCGACGACGTCCACGTCGATCCGACCGGCTGGAACCAGGCCGACGGGTTCTCGCCCGCCGCGCCGATCGTGCTGTCGTTCCCCGGCGGCGTGTCGATCGACGGCCTGCCGCCGGTCGACAACATGGACCTGTCGCTGTCGCCCGACAGCCCGACCGTCATCCTCGACATGACGACCGGCGAGCGCGTCGCGCACTTCGCCGAGGTCGACGTCGCCGCCGAGTCGATGCCCGACTCGCAGGCGCTGTTCCTGCGGCCGGCGGCGCGCCTCGTCGGCGGCCACCGCTACGCGGTCGCGATCACGAACAAGGTCAAGGCCAAGGACGGCACCGATCTCGACGTGCCGCCCGGGTTCGCGGCGCTGCGCGACAAGCGCCGCACCGATCACGCGCTGCTCGAGGCCGATCGCCCGCGCCTGCAGGAGGCGCTCGACGCGCTCGACGCCGCCGGCTTCCCGGCGAGCGATCTCGTCGTCGCGTGGGACTTCACCGTCGCGTCCGACAGCTTCCTGCACCGCGACATGATCGCCGCGCGCGATCGCGCGATCGCCGCGCTGCAGTCGCATCCGATCGCGTTCACCGTCACCGACGACGTGCCGATCAACGACGGCAGCGTCATCAAGCGCAAGCTCACCGGCACGCTCGACGCACCGCTGTTCCTGACGAACAACGGCGCGTTCGTGCCCGGCACCGTGATCGCGCGCGACGCCGACGGCCTGCCGCAGCTGCAGGGCTTCTACAAGATCCCGTTCCACGCGCTCGTGCCGGCGTGCGCGTACACCGCGAGCGCGCCGGTCGGCATGGTGATCTACGGCCACGGCCTGCTCGGCAGCTCGAGCGAGGCGACCGGCGGCGTGCAGCAGACGACCGCGAGCGAGCTGTGCCTCGTGTTCGTCGGCACCGACATGCGCGGCATGTCGGACATGGACGTGCCGGCGGTCGCGCGCGCGCTCAACGACGCGACGCACGCCGACGAGGTGATGGAGGTGCTCGAGCAGGGCCTCGTCAACCACATCACGCTCGTGCAGGCGATGCGCACGAGCTTCGCGACGTCGCTGTTCGTCGACGCGGCGAACGCGAACAAGCCGCTCGTCGATCCGGCGAAGGTCTACTACTACGGGCTGTCGCAGGGCGCGATCTTCGGCACGGCGGTGATGGCGTACGAGCCGACGGTGACGCGCGCGGCGCTCGGCGTCGGCGCCGCGAACTACTCCGAGATGCTCGATCGCTCGGCCGACTGGCCGACGTACCGCGTGATCCTCCAGGGCGGCTACTCCGACCTGCTCGACGACCAGCTCGTCTTGAACCTCGTGCAGATGCGGTGGGACAAGACCGAGGGCTCCGGCGTCGCGAACAGCGTGCTGCAGGGCACGCCGACCGGCACGCCGCCCAAGCAGCTGCTCATGCAGCTCGCGCTGTCCGACGAGCAGGTCCCGAACATCGCGACCTACTGGGAGGCGCGCACGATGGGCGTCCCGGTCATGGGGCCCACGCCCGCGACGCCGTGGGGCCTCACCGTGCAGAACGCGCCACTACCCGCCGGCGCGAGCGCGCTCGTGATCGAGGACGGCGGCGCGCCCCCCGCGCCGCTCACGAACACGCCCGCGGCCGAGCAGAATCCGAGCATGCACGATCTCACGCGCACGCAGCCGGCGAGCCGCCGCCAGATCGGCGCGTTCTACGCGACCGGCCAGATCGTGAACGAGTGCGCGGGCGCCTGCACGTGCCAGACCGGCGCGTGTAATTAACTTGCCCGCGCGGCGACCGCGCGTAGCGTGGAAGCGTGATCAGCGACGCGGTCCACGCCTACCTCGCCGAGCTCGACACCCAGCGCATCGCGCGCGAGCAGCGCGCCCGCGAGGAGGCACTCGACGAGCCGTGGTTCGGCGCGTTCGACGAGACCGCGCACGCCGCCTACGAGCCAGCGCGGCCGACGAAGCTCGCGCGGCTCGGGGCGTGGCTCAAGCCGGCGCGCTAGCGCGCGGTCGTCAGCTTGCCGTCGACGTAGTACCAAACACCGTCGACGCGGCGGAACCGCGACCGCTCGCGCTGCGCGAACGGCACGCCGCGGGTGACGCCGCGCGCGACGAACTCGACGGTGCCGGCGTCGTCGTCCTCGCCGCCGCGCTCGGTCGCGACGATCTCGAGGCCCTTCCATGTCGTCTCGCGCGACCACCGCGCGACCGAGGCGCGATCGACCGCGCCGCGCGTCGACGCGTCCTGCGTGGCGATCAGATAGTCGATCGCGCCGCGGACGTACGCGGTGTAGCGCGAGCGCATGAGCGCGAGCGCGGTCGGCGCCGGCACGCCGTCGAGGCACGGGCCGCAGCACGCCGCCTCGACGACACCGGAGCCGCACGGACAGAGCTCGGCCATGCGGCGAGTCTAGCGCGCGAGCACGCGCAGCACGCGGAGCATCGTCGCGAGCTCCTTCGGCAGCGCGGCGAGCGTCGCCATGCTCGCGCCGGTGTGGCCGTACATCCCGGTGACGTGGACGCGGACGTCGGCGTTCGTCAGCGCGGCGGCGAGCGCGTGCGACTGCTCGAACGGGATCACGTCGTCGTCGGCGCCGTGGACGAGGTCGACGCGGCCGCGCACGCGCGCCAGGTAAGGCGCCGGATCGAGCGCGCTGGCGTCGAACTTCGCGAGCGCGGGCGCCGCGAGCTCCCACGCGCCCGGCCGCGCGCCGATGCCGACGAGGAACAGCTCGCGCACGGGCTCGGGCACCTCGGGCGCGAGCTCCTCGGCGATCGCGACGAACCGGTCGCGCGCCTTCAGCTCGGGACGTCCCCAGGTGCGCTCGACGTAGCGCCTCCAGGCCGCGACCAGCGCGTCGCGGTGCGCCGGATCGTGCGCGACGTGATCGAGCAGGTTCAGCAGCACGACCGGCTGGTTCAGCGGATCGCGCGCGGCGCGCCGGCCCGACGACACGTCGCCGGTGAGGCAGAACCGCATCGTCTCGTGGAAGTCCGCGTAGCCGCCGAACACGACGAGCCGCTCGATCGCGTCGCCGTGCTCGGCGGCGAGCGCGAACGCGAGCAGCGACCCGAACGAGATCGAGAACACGGCCGGCTCGCGGCGCCGGTAGCGCGCGAACACGCGCGCGAATTCGTCGATCGCGCCGCGCCCGGGCACGAGCGCGAGGTAGTCGCGGATGAACGGCGCGACGACCTCGTGCCCGGCCGCCGCGAGCACGCGGCAGAACCGATCCATCCGCGGATCGTCGGGCCCCGCGTAGTGCAGGCCCGGCGCGATCAGGTACGTGCCGCGCACGCGCTCGCCGTACACGCGCACGCGCGTGTCGCCGACGCGCTCGTCGAAGCTGACGACCGGCGGCGCCTTCGTCGCATCGGCCCACGGGCCGAGCCAGCGGGCGAGGGTGATCACGCCCATGGCGGTGCTACGATCTTATCCTCAAGACCCGTACTGAGCATGGGGCACATCATCTACGCGTTCGTCGGTGCAGAGCGCGTGATGCGCAGAGCCTTCGACCTCTGCGCACCGCTCGGCGCCGGGCTGGTGCTCGTCCCTCTCGACGAATCGCTCGCCGATGCGCTCGCAGGCGGTCCCGACTCCGCGCTGCCACCATTCGAACGCCTCACCCCGCGGGCCCTCGCCACCGTTCTCGACCGTATCGGCGACGCGCCGTTCGGTTACATCGAGACCGAGTACTTCGGCGGCATGGGAGGTCAGCGCGGAGCCGCATGGAAAGGCGCGCGCGATCTCGTCACGCCGAACCGACAGGACGGCATCGTCAACGCGGTGCTGCGCGCACTCGGCGTGGTGCGCGCCGAGGGACGCGACGAGTGGGACACCGTCGACCTCGTGCGCTTCCGCAGCAATGACGACATCGTCAAAGCCGCGCAACGCTCTTCCTAGCGCTCGCGTTCTCCGGCGCGCCAGCGAGCAAGCCCGCGGGTGAGGCGCGGCGAGAACCGGCCCGGAGCGTACTCCCGTACGCGAGGACCGGAAGCGGAGCCGCAACGAAGCACGCGGGCTGCGCAGCCAGCACGTGCGTTCGGATCACGGAAAAATGCCGCGCTCCTTGTAGCAGTGCTGCAACCGCTCGAGGCCGATCGCGTAGCTCGCGGTGCGCCAGTCGGTCTTCTGCGCGATCGCGTACTGCCGCACGTTCGCGTAGGTCTGCTTCATGCGCTTCTCGAGGCGGCCGAGCACGTCGCCGATCTCCCACTGCTCGGCGCGCTTGTTCTGCAGCCACTCGTAGTAGCTGACGATCACGCCGCCCGAGTTGCAGAGGATGTCGGGGATGACGTCGATGCCCTTGTCGAGCAGGATCTCCTCGGCCTCGGGATACGTCGGGCCGTTCGCGCCCTCGACCATCATCTTGACCTTGAGCGCCTTCGCCTCGGCGACGCCGACCTCGAGCTCGAGCGCGGCGGGGACGAAGATGTGGGCGTCGAGCGCGAAGAACTCCTCGCGCGTGATCTTCGACGCGCCCTTGTAGCCGAACACCGAGCCGGTCTTGTGGACGTGCTCGCCGAGCTTGTGCGGGTTGATGCCCTCGGTGTTCGCGATGTAGCCGCCGACGTCGCCGACGCCGATGATCACGGCGCCCTTCTGCGACAGCAGGCGCGCCGCGTAGCTACCGACGTTGCCGAAGCCCTGGATGATGACGTGGCAGCCGTCGAGGTTGAAGTTGTGGTCCTTCGCCCACTCGACGATGCAGTGGACGACGCCCTGCCCGGTCGCCTCGGCGCGGCCGTGCGAGCCGCCCGCCGACACGCTCTTGCCGGTGACGACGCCGCGCACGGTGTTGCGGTCGCTCGAGCCGACGATGTTCATGTACGTGTCCATCATCCAGACCATCGTCTGGCTGTTGGTGTTCACGTCGGGCGCCGGGATGTCGAAGTCGGGGCCGATGTTGGCGCCGAGCGCGGCGGTGAACCGGCGCGTGATCTTCTCGAGCTCGCTCTTGCTGTGCTGCCGCGGGTCGAACTTGACGCCGCCCTTGCCGCCGCCGAACGGGATCTCGTGGAGCGCGCTCTTGTACGTCATCCACGACGCGAGCGCCTTCATCTCGTCGAGGTTCGCCTCCTGGTGGTAGCGAATGCCGCCCTTGTACGGGCCGAGGATGTTGTTGTGCTGGACGCGATAGCCCTTGAACATCTGGATCTTCCCGTTGTCCATGCGGACGGGGAAGTTGACGATCAGCTCGTTCTTCGGCTGGGCCAGGATCTGGGCGATGTCGCTGTCGATGTTGATCAGCTTCATCGCCTTCTCGATCTGCCGGCTGGCGATCTCGAAGAGATTTCCGCGATCTTTCAGAGCAACTTCGGTCTTCGCGGCCGGCGGAGCGACCGGCGTCGACGGGGGTGCGGCTACGGTGGTCATCGCGTGAAGGCGTACCGCCCCCAGGGCCAACTCGGCAATCAAAACCGCGTGATTTGTGCTAATTACGCGCCGCGCCATGGATGACCGTCAGCTCGCCACGCACGTGATGGACGGCGGACGGCTGCGCGCGCTGCTGCTGGAGCTGTGGCAGCGCACGCGAATGGACTGGGGTTTCGTCACCGATCGGCTCGCGGTGACGTTTCGCAAGGAGAAGTGGCTCGGCGCCCACGAGCGGCGGTTCGTGGGCGAGACGCTGTACGGGCTCGTGCGCAACCTGCGCCGGGTCGACCTCGCGATCGAGCGCGGCCGGCTCCACGCGAAGGCGAAGCAGGCGCCGCGCGACCTCGAGCGGCTCGTCGCGCTGCTCGTGCTCGACAAGCTGATCGAGCCGGCGCGCGCGAGCCGCGAGCTGCCCGAGCTCGACTGGAGCGCGGCCGCCGGAGTCGACGACGCGATCGGCCGCATCCGCACGCCGGTCGAGCGCATCGCGCTCGCGTGCTCGCTGCCGGACTGGCTCGCCGCGCGGCTCGTCGCCGACTGGGGCGACGACGCCGAGGCGCTCGCGCGCGCCCTCAACGAGCGCGCGCCGATGACCGTGCGCGCGAACCTGCTCGTCGTCAAAGATCGCGACGAGCTCGCGGCCGAGCTGCAGCTGGCATCGCACGCCGGCGCGTGGTGCGACACCGCGCTCGTGATCGACGCGCGCACGAACCTGTTCGCGACCGAGGCGTTCAAGCGCGGCGCGATGGAGGCGCAGGACGAGGGCAGCCAGCTGCTCGCCGATCTCGTCGTCGCGTGCGCGCCGAAGGACAAGCCGCTCGTGGTCGATTACTGCGCGGGCGCCGGCGGCAAGACGCTCGCGATCGCCGCGCGCCTCGCGAACAAGGGCCGCATCGTGTCGACCGACGTCGACCCCGGCAAGCTCGAGGAGCTGCGCCGGCGCGCGCGCCGCGCGAGGGTGTCGAACGCGCGCGCGCTGACCATCGACGATCGCGAGCTCGATCAGCTGGGCGGCAAGGCCGACGTCGTGTTCGTCGACGCGCCGTGCTCGGGCATCGGCGCGCTGCGCCGCAACCCGGAGGCGCGCTGGCGGCTGCGGGAGGCCGATCTCGCGGGCTTCGCCGCGCGGCAGAAGCAGATCCTCGCCGACGCCATGCGGCTGGCCGCGCCCGCAGGCCGCGTCGTGTACGCGACGTGCTCGCTGCTGCGCGCCGAGAACGACGACGTGGCCGCTGCGTACGACGCGGTACCGCTGCGCGGGGTGCTCGGCGACGAGCGTGCGCGAGCGCTCGGGGATGGCGAATCGTTCACGGTCACTCCGCACCGCCACGGCACGGATGGCTTCTTCGCGCGCGTGGTTCGAAAGCCCCGGCTTTCGCCGGGGCGCGCAGCAACGCGCAGCGTTGCGGAGTGAGATCGTAAGCGGCACTAGTCATGCATTCCCCGGTGTATGGACCCGGTTCGTCCGGACCTCGTGACGCCAAGCTCAACGGTGCCCGTTGCCAATGGCAACGCCGCGCTCGTACGCCGTGATACGTTCGAACGGCGGATGGCGATCGAAGTCAGCGTGGTGCGTGAGCTGACCGCGCTTCGCGCGATCGAGAGCGAGTGGCGCGAGCTGGCGGCGCAGGGCCCCGGCGCGCTGTTTCGCGGCCCCGACTGGCTGATCCCGTGGTGGCTCGCCTACCACAACACGCTGCACGCCGAGCTGCACGTGCTGATCGGCCGCGCGACCGAGGCGGATCCGGCCGCGAAGGTCGGCGACCTCGTGTGCATCGCGCCGCTCTACCGGCGCAGCGTCAAGGTCGCGCTGCTCGACACCCGCGAGCTGCGGATGATGGGCGACGCCGGGCCGCGGCCGCCCTCGCTCGATCTGCTCGCGCGCGCCGGCTGGGAGGATCGCGCCGGCGCCGCGCTCGCGCGTGGGCTCGTCGATCTCGCGGCGACGTGGGACGTGATCGATCTCGAGCCGCTCGCCGATCCGTCGCGCGTGCGCGCGAACCTCGTGCAGCGCATCGCGCCCGCCGGGTTCGCGGTCGAGAGCTCGCCGTCCGCGGGCGGTGCGAGCCGCATCGCGCTCGCGCTCGCGCCGGCCGATTCGACCGACGCGACCGGCGTGCAGGCGACGACCGGCGGCGATCTCGCGGCGCTGCGCAAGGGCATGAGCGTGCTGCGCCGGCTGAGCCGCCTCGAGTGGGCCGAGCGCGACGAGCCATCGCCGCTCGCCGACGAGGAAGCCGCGAACCTGCTCGAGGACGTCGCGCTCGAGCTCGGCAAGGCGGGCCGCGTGCGGCTCGCGCGGCTCGACGACGCGACCGGCGAGGCGTGCGCGGCCGCGCTCGTCGTCGACGACGGCGATCGCGCGGTCGTGCTCGCGATGGCGGTCGATCCGCAGACCAAGAACCCGCGCGCCGCGCAGCGCCTGCTCCACGCCGAGGCGCTCGCCGCCCGCGCGCGCGGCTGCGTCGCGCTCGACGTCGTCACCGGCGCCGTCGAGTACGGGCTGCCGATGCTGCCGGTCTCCAAGCAGCCGGCGCTCGCGGTGCGCATCTGGGGCCACTCGACGACCGCGTCGGTCGGCCGCACGTACGCGCGGGTCGCGCGCCGCGCCCGCAGCGCGCGCGAGACGCCGTCGGTGGCCGCCGCGCAGGCGCGCGCCGCGTGGACGCGCATCCGCCACGCCGCGGCGACGGTCGCGCAGTACGATCGCTACGCGCTGTATCGCGGCCAGCTGTGGACGCGCGGCATCGAGCCGCCGCCGGGCCTCGAGCTCGCGAGCTTCACCGAGGCCGACTACGACAAGCTCGACGAGGCGCGCCGCGCCGATCTCGTCGAGCAGCTCGCGCTCGACGAGCTGACCGCGCGCAAGTACTGGCGCCGCGGCGATCACGCGGTGCTCGCGCGGCTCGGCATCCGGCCCGCCGGCATCGTGTGGACCGCGCGCGGCCCG
>JBLMXA010000101.1:0-2783 GCA_050257515.1 Acidobacteriota bacterium
TGCTCGACGTGCTCGGCAAGCGGCTCGCGTTCCCGGCGGCGTTCGTCGGCCGCGGCGACATGAGCCGCGGCGGCCTGATGCTGCGCGCGGCGAAGACCGGCATCGAGCTCGAGTACACGGCCGTGAGCGGCGCGGTGGTGCGCGGTCGCCGGCCGCCGAAGCTGCCGCCGCTGCGATACAGTCGCGCGCGTGACTCCGCAGCTCGAGATCCTGAGGTGTAGCTCGTGCAGCGCGCCGGTCGCGCTCGCCGACGCGGCGACGGTGAGGTGTACGAGCTGCGGCGCGGACGTCGTGGTGCCGCAGAGCCACCGCGATGCGTTCGCGAAGATGCGACGCGACAGCGAGGCGCGCGGCGAGGCGAACGCGCTGTACGCCAGGCTCGGCGAGCCGCCGCGCCTGCTGCGCGTGATCGGCGTCGTGTTCGATCCATCGGGCGCGACGAAGCGGCTCACCGGCTCGCGCCACGTGCTGCTGCGCGGGGTCGGCTGGTACTACAAGTGGGTCCTGATGCTGCTCGCGCCGTGGGTGTTCCTCGCCGTCGCGGCCGTCGCGATCCTCCTCGTCGTCCGCCTGATCGGCGCGTACCACCACGCGAACGTGATCGAGACGCTGTCGGCTTCGACGCGCGACTGGATCGAGCTGCCGGTGCCGATCGCGGCGGCGCTCGCCGGCACCGGGCTGGGCGTGTACGGCCGGCGCAAGGCGATCTCGCGCCACCGCCTGCAGGCCGCGCTCGCCGCCCGGCCACCGAGTCACGACGGAGGCCCGAGCTCGTGCCGCGCGTGCGGCGCGCCGCTGTCGGTCGCCGGCGACGCGCTCGGCGTGCGCTGCGTGTACTGCGGCGCCGATAACCTCGTCGCGCTGCCGCGCGAATGGCTCGCGCAGCTCGGCGCGACGACCGCCGCGGTCTCCGACGAGATCACGGTCGCGGGCGCCGAGCTCGCGCGCCAGCAGAAGCGGCTGCGGCGGTCGGCGTGGCTGCACGTCGGCGCGGTCGCCGGCGCGCTCGCGATCTTCATGGGCATCAGCCTCGCGGCCGGGACCGACGATCCGGTGCTCGATCACGTCGAGCCGAGCTGGCCGTCGTTCGTCGGCGATCCGCGGCCGCTCGTGCGGCGCGACGTCACCGTGCACCCGCCGGCGCACGCGGGCGGCCGTCCGTGGCGCACGCTGAGCGACGACGTCGCGACGATCCGGTTCGATCGCTGCCCGGTGTCCGTCGCGGTCCCGGCCGCGGACTGCGACGGCGGCACGTGCACGCTGCGCCTCTACGCGGCGCTGCGCCACGGCGAGACCGCGGCGCTCACCGTCGATCCGCCGGCGCACGTCCGCGTCGAGGATCACACGGGTTTTCCGTGGCCGCGCAGCCCCGACGCGCGGTTCGGCGACGTCGTCGCCGACGTCACGGCCGGCAAGCTGACGTTCGAGGTCGAGTGGTCGTCGTGGCACGAGCTCGCGGTCATCGTGCCCGCCACGACGCGTTCGCTCTCGCTGTGCTTCGCGGTACACCATCCGTGATGCGTCTGGCGCTCGTGTTGCTGTGCGGCTGCTTCGTGTCGCCGGTCGTGCCGTTCGGCGCGGGCAAGTCGCCCACCGAGGCGCAGCACGCGCGGGCCACCGAGCTGACGCCGCCGCTGCTCGCGACCGAGCCGCGCTTCGAGGGCACGCTGCGCACCGCGAAGATCCGCGTGTGGGCCGACGACGAGTACCGCGCCCAGAACGTGCACTGGCAGCGCACGTTCGGCGAGCAGCTCGCGTACGCGAACTCGGTGCTCGAGGGCAGCTTCGGCGTTCACCTCGACGCCGAGTACCGCGAGTGGCCGCGCCACGCGCCGGCGGCGACGCTCGAGGACAGCCTCGCGGTGCTCGCGCGCCAGGATCCCGGCGACGGCGTGCTCGCGGTCGTCGGTTTGACGTCGTCGCTCGGTCTCGTGTCGGCGACGTTCGACAAGCTCGGCGTCGCGAGCCTGCCCGGCCGCCACATCGTGCTGCGCGGCTACGCCGATCTCGAGGAGCGCCGCGCGATCGAGCTCGAGCTGCGCGACCTGCACGCCGACGAACGCGAGACGCTGCTCGAGGCACGCCGCCGCCACAAGATGGCCGCCGTGCTGCTGCACGAGCTCGGCCACAACCTCGGGGTGCCGCACGAGCCGGCGGCCGACACGATCATGAACGCGATGTACTCGGCGCACGCCGCCGCGTTCAGCGACGACGCGCGCGTGACGATGCTGCACGCGCTCGAGGAGCGGCTCGGCGGGCGCGTGCCCGGTGCGCCCGTCGACGATCGCGCGCCGGCACTGACGCTCGAGGTCGCAGCCAGCGGCGACGTCGTGCTCGGCGGCCGCACGCTCGATCGCAGCGAGGTCGACGACATGCTGCGCGCGGCGTACGAGCACGGGCCGGAGACCCAGGTCGTGATCCGGGCCGCGAAGGGTGCGCCGCACGCCGCCGTGATCGACGTGATCGAGCGCGGGCGCGCGATCGGCCTGCACCGCTTCGCGATCGCGGCGGGCAGCGATCCGTGAGCGAGCGCGTGCGGCTGCGCGTCGATCGCGAGCCCGAGGCGGTCGAGCGCGCGCGCGTGTGCCGCGAGCCGGCGCTGATCTTCCCGCTCGAGACGACGATCGTCCGCCTGCGCGCCGGCGCGGTCGACGAGCGGCTCGATCGCGCGACCTTCGCGCTGCTGCCCGCGCGCACCGCGTACACGCTCGAGCTGCCGGCGGCCGGCATCGCGGTGGTCGCGACGCTCGAGCTCGATCCGCAGACGCGCGCGGCGGCGGTGC
>JBLMXA010000102.1:0-2665 GCA_050257515.1 Acidobacteriota bacterium
GCTCGCGGGCCCTCCTTATTCACGCCGCGGACGGTTATAGCACCCACCCGAGGGTGTCCGAACGGGTCGGTGAGGCTATGCTGAACCGACGGTAGGGCGACATCGTGCCAGCGTCTCGCACTTCCATCCCGGGGTACCTCGCCCGCGTCCGCGCGCTGCTCTACCGGCACGAGGGCGCCCGCTGGGCCCTGCTCGGGTTTGCCGCCCTCGGCGCGCTCGCGATCGTGCTGCCGCTGGTCGGCCACGGGCTCGCGTCGCACCGCGCCACGGCGTTCGCGGTGCTCGGCGGCGGTGGGGTGCTCGCCGCGATCGTGATCGTCGGCGCGGTGGTCGTCGGCTACGTCGTGCCGCGCCGGCGGTTCGCGCGCGACGCGGACGTCGCGCGGTGGGTCGGCTCGCGCCACAAGCCGATCGCGAGCGACCTGCTGTCGTCGGTCGAGCTCGGCTCGGCGCCGCCGCGGCCCGGCGCGCCGTCGCGCGAGCTGGTCGCCGCGCTCGTCGAGGCGACCGCGGACAAGGTCGGCGAGCTCGATCCCCAGGCGCTGCTGCCCGAGCGCGAGCTGCGGCGCGCGCGCACGTGGGCGCTCGCCGCGGCCGCCGCGAACCTCGCGCTCGTCGCCGCGCTGCCGTCGCTCGTCGCCGGCGGCTGGCGCCACCTGCTCGTCACGCCGAAGGAGCCGTACGACGGCGCGCAGCTGTCGAACGTGCCGCTCGTCGCCGATCTCACCGCGACGCTGACCTACCCCGCGTACAGCAAGCGCCGCCCGCTCGAGCTGCCGAGCTCGTCGGGCGACGTGCGCGGGCTGCCCGGCACCACCGTCGCGCTGCGCGCGCGCGTGCTCGTCCCGGCGGCGAGCGTCGACCTCGTCGTCGAGCCGGCGGGCGGCGCGGCCGGCCCGGCGAAGACGATCGCCGCGAAGCTCGATGGCGACCAGCTGTCCGCGGAGCTCGCGATCGATCACAGCGCGCGCTACCGGTTCGAGGTCACGTCGCCGGCCGGCACGCGATCGATCGAGACCACGCCGCGCGCGATCGACGCCGAGCCCGACCAGCCGCCGACCGTGCAGCTGCTGGCGCCCGGCGATCCGCTCGACGTCGCGAACATGAAGTCGGTCGAGCTCGCGTACGTGATCGAGGACGACTTCGGCCTCGCGTCGGCCGAGCTCGTGTGGGAATCCGGCAAGGACCGCGGCCGCAAGCCGATCCAGCTCGCCGGCGGCAGCCGCGCGACCGGCAAGCTGATGTGGGATCTCGGCGAGCTGCAGATCCAGAGCGGCGGCGAGGTTCGCTACTGGATCGAGGCGAAGGACAACGATTCCGTCGGCGGTCCGAACGTGGGCCGCTCGCGCGAGCTGCACCTGCGCGTGACGAGCCCGCGCGAGCGCCACGAGGAGACGCTCGCCCGCCAGCAGCAGGTCGCCGAGAAGCTGCTCAAGAACCTCGGCGGCCGGCTGGTCGGCCCGGGCGATGACGCGGCGGCGCGCGACGAGCTGTCGCGCAACCTGCGCGATTCCGTCGTCGAGCTCGGCTCGATCGGCGCCGCGTACGACAAGGATCCGCACGCGTCGGACAACCTGCGCAAGACGCTCGCGCAGATGCAGGGCCGGCTCGACAAGCTCGCGACGGCCGAGGCGAAGCTGTTGGCGAAGGGCGTGCAGAAGACGCCGCCCGGGCGGTTCGCGAGCGTCGATCCGAGGCTCGTCGGCGAGCTCGAGGACGACACGATCTCGCTCGCCGACTGGCTCGATCGCGAGCGCATGGAGGGCCTGCTCGACATCTCCGACGAGATCGCCGCGCACCAGAAGCGGCTCGCCGACCTGCTCGCGCAGTACGCGCGCACGAAGGACCCGCGGCTGCTCGACGAGATCGAGCGCGAGATGCGCGCGCTCGATCGCCTGAACGCCGAGCGCGACAAGCACCTGCGCGGCATGCCCGAGGACGTGCTCGACCAGTACGTCAACCGCGACGCGATCCCGCAGACGAACTGCATCGAGGAGGTGCGCGCGCTCGTCCATGCCGGCAAGACCGCCGCCGCGCAGGCCAAGCTCGAGCAGTGCCAGCAGCAGCACGAGCGCGAGGCCGGCTCGCTCGAGAGCTCGCTCGCGCAGCTGCGCGGTGACAAGTTCACCGACGAGCAGAAGAAGCTCGACGAGGTGATGAACGAGCTCGCCGACGTCGCGAAGGATCAGGACGACATCGCGAGCGAGGCGAACCGCATCTTCGAGCAGTACGCGCAGAAGGCCGACGAGGTCGCGCGCGATCACCGCCGCGAGGCGAGCAAGAAGGTCGGCGCGCTCGTCGACAAGCTCAAGCGCAAGCTCGACGCGCTCAACGAGAGCGGGCTGACGCCGTTCGCGAAGGAGGAGCTCGACATCGTGCAGCGCCGGCTCGCCGATGTCGAGCACATGGTCGGCGACGGCGACCTCGCCGAGGGCCTCGCGATGGCGCGCCAGGCGAAGCAGTCGCTCGACACGATCGCGGGCGAGCTCGAGGCGGCGCTCAGCGACGATCCGAAGTCGAAGTGGGCCGACGCGACGCAGGACGCGCTCGACGGCATCGAGCACGCGACCCCGCTCGCGAACGAGCTGATCGACAAGCTGTCCGCGCTGTCCCCGAAGCCCGACCAGATCATGAGCGGCGACGACCAGCGCGCGCTCGACCGGCT
>JBLMXA010000103.1:0-11067 GCA_050257515.1 Acidobacteriota bacterium
CCGCGGCGTGCGCGGCGCGCCCGCGGGCGAGCAGCTCGTCCCACGTCACGCAGCCCGGCGCCGAGCCCGTCATCAGCACGACGTGCTCGAGCCTCGGCAGCTTGCCACGCACCGGCTCGAGCCGCGCGAGGAAGCCGGCGTCCTCGACGAACGCCACCCTCGCCTCGCAGTGGCCGGCGATGTACCCGATCTGCTCGGGCGCGAGCGTCGTGTAGAGGCTCACCGGCGTGCCGCCGGCGTGGACGATGCCGAGGTCCGCGATCACGTGCTCGGGCCGGTTGCGCGCGAGCAGCACGCCGAAGCTGCCCGGCGCGAAGCCGAGCGCGGCAAGGCCGAGCGCCGCGTCGCGCACGCGCTCGCGATAGCCGCGCCACGACAGCCTCGTGTCGCCGCAGATCAGCGCGTCGGCGTCGCCCCGGCGTGCCGCCGTCGCCTCGAACACGCCGCACAGGGTCTGGCCGGCGATCGCGCGATCGATCTCGGCACGTTCCTTAGAAATGTCCCTCATCGATGGCCCCATCCGCCCTAGCGAATATCACGAATCGTTTTGCGCTAGGCTGGCTCTCACGCGGCATGTGCAGACGAGTCGATTGCAGGAAGTGCGGAAAGCCCACCTACGCCGGATGCGGCGCCCACATCGAGCAGGTCCTCGGGGACGTGCCGCAGGCGCAGCGCTGCGCGTGCCGGGAGCAGGCGAGCGCCGACGCGCCGAAGCGCAAGTGGTTCTGGCAGCGCTAGCGGCGACGGGTCATGCGGCGTCTGTGCTTGTCGTGGTAACGCGCCTCGGCCTCGCGGCGCCGCTCGTCACAGCAGCTCCATGCCGTCCTCGGCGATGATCCAGCCGGCGTCGCCGACAAGCCGTCGCTCGTGCGAGCCGAGCGGCAGGATCGGGTTGGAGTTGTTGATGTGCGTGAACACCTTCTTCTTCGCGGTGGCCGCCGCGAGCAAACGCAGGCTGCCCTCCGGGCCTCCGACGGGCACGTGCGCCATGTCCTCGGCGCGCGCGGTGCCGAGCCCGAGCTTGATCAGCTCGTCGCTCGACCAGAACGTGCCATCGAACACGAGCACGTCGGCACCGTCGCCGAGCTTCGGCGGCGGATACGCCGTGCCCGGCGCGTAGACGACGTGCTGGCCGCTGCGCGCGTCGCGCAGCGAGAGCCCGATGTTGTCCTCGGCGCTCGGCGACCGCGTCCGCGCGAGGTGAACCGGGAGCTTGCCGGGCACCGCGAACGCGCACGCGACGATCCCGGTCGGCTGGCCCGCCGGATCGGCGATCGCGGTGTCGCGATCGAGCTCGAGCCGCCGCCACGCCACCTGGCCGGCGAACCGCTCGAGCGTCGCGCACATCGCGTTGCCGTCGACGAGGCCGCGGCGCACCGCCTCGGTCGCGTAGATCGCGAGCGGCTGCGACTCGCGCAGCGAGAACAGGCCGAGCACGTGATCGAGATCGCCGTTGGTGAGGATCACCGCGGCGATCGGCGTGCCGCGCGGCTTCTTCGGGTACAAGGACGGCGTCGCCGCGAGCTGCTGCGCGATGTCGGGCGACGCGTTGCACACGACCGCCGCGTCGTCGCGCGCGAACACCGCGAGCGAGTCCTGCGTGCGGACGCGCAGCCGGCGATCGCCGCGCCGCACCGCGACGCAGTTCGCGCAGCCGCAGTTCCACTGCGGGAACCCGCCGCCGGCGGCGGAGCCGAGGATCCGGGCGCGCATCAGCGCTTCGCCGGCCGGGCGACCCGCCGCTGCTGCACCCGCTCCTCGAGCTCGTTCTGGTACGAGCCGATCTCGGCGTTCATCCGGACCTCGACGAAGCACGGCGACCTCCAGGGCTGCTTCGACTTCGGCTGCTGCATGGTGGGACGATGGTGTGCAAGGCGTGCGCCGCGCGCGCAGCGTCGGAAACGCACGCTTAGAACCTGGTGGCGAGCCCTGGCTCCGCGATCGCGCCCACGCGCTCGCCCGTGCCCGCGTGCTGTCACAGCAGCGACGGCAGCTTCGAACGGCGGCGCAGCTCGCGTCTACGTACCAGGAAGTACACGACCGGAACGGTCATGCGCGACAGCAGCAGCGAGGCGACCTCGCCGGCCATCAGCGAGATCGCGAGCCCCTGGAAGATCGGATCGAACAGGATCACGAACGCGCCGACGACGACCGCCGCGGCGGTGAGCACCATGGGGCGGAAACGGATCGCGCCGGCATCGACGACCGCCTGCTCGAGCGGGCTGCCCTCCGCGATGCGTTGCTCGATGAAGTCGACGAGGATGATCGAGTTGCGCACGACGATGCCCGCACCCGCGATGAAGCCGATCATCGACGTCGCCGTGAAGAACGCGCCGAGTGCGCCGTGCGCGGGCAAGATCCCGATCAGCGAGAACGGGATCGCGGACATGATCACGAGCGGCGTCTTGAACGACTGGAACCAGGCGACGTTGAGCACGTAGATCAGCGCGAGCACCGCGGCGAACGCGATGCCGAGGTCGCGGAACACCTCGTACGTGATGTGCCACTCGCCGTCCCACTTCATCGCGAGCTTCTCGGTCGAGAACGGCTGCGACGCGGTGCGCTGCTCGAGCTTGTAGCCCTCCGGCAGCTGCAGGCGATCGAGCTTGGGGCCGAGCGCGAGGATCGCGTACACCGGGCTCTCGATCGCGCCGGCGACGTCGGCGGTGACGTACACGACCGGCATCAGGTTCTTGTGATAGATCGAGCGATCCTGGAGCGCCTGGTCGACGTGAACCAGCTCGCCGGCGGCGACGAGGTTGCCGTCTCGCCCCGCGATCCGCAGCGCGAGCAGCCGGTCGAGATCGGAGCGCGTCGCGCGATCGACGCGCAGCACGACCGGCACGTCCTCGCGCTCGCGTTCGTCGTGGACGAGCCCGGAGACCTCGCCGGCGGTCGCGATCGCGAGCGTGTGCACGACCTCCGCCTCGCTGATGCCGTCGAGCGCCGCCTTCTCCTTGTCGACGATGAGCCGCGCCTTCGGCTGGTCGTCCTCGACGTACCAGTCGACGTCGACGACGCCGGGCGTCTTCTCCATCAGCTCGCGCACCTGGCGCGCGACCGCGATCTGGCGGTCGTAATCGGGGCCGTAGATCTCGGCGACGAGCGTCTCGAGCACCGGCGGGCCGGGCGGCACCTCGGCGACCTTGATGCGCGCGCCGTACTTGGTCGCGATCGGCAGGATGTGCTCGCGGACGCGCGTCGCGATCGCGTGGCTCTGCGCGTGGCGATCGCTCTTGTCGAGCAGGTCGACCTGGATGTCGGCGACGTTGCTGCCGGCGCGCAGGTAGTAGTGGCGGACGAGCCCGTTGAAGTTGTACGGCCCCGACGTCCCGGTGTACGCGACGGTGCTCGTCACCTCGGGCTCGTGTCGGATCGCGGCGGCGAGCTCGCGCGCCACGCGATCGGTCTGCTCGAGCGTCGTGCCCTCGGGCATGTCGATGACGACCTGGAACTCGCTCTTGTTGTCGAATGGCAGCATCTTGACGCGCACCCACTTGATGGCGACGAGCGACATCGCCGCGAGCAGCAGCACGACGACGCCGACGAGGAACACGGTGCGCGCGCGGGCATGCCCGAGCAGCGTCGACATGAAGCGGCGGTAGCCGCGGGTCAGCCTGCTCTCCTTGCCTTCCGCGTGGCCGTGGCCGCGCCGGAACAGCCGCACGGTCGCCCACGGCGTGACGACGAACGCGACGAGCAGCGAGAAGATCATCGCCGCGGACGCGCCGATCGGGATCGGCCGCATGTACGGGCCCATCAGCCCGCCGACGAACGCCATCGGCAGGATCGCCGCGATCACCGTCATCGTCGCGAGGATCGTCGGGTTCCCGACCTCGTCGACCGCGCGCACGGCGATGTCGGCGAGATCGGCGTGCTCGTTCTCCGGCATCCGCGCGTGCCGCGCGATGTTCTCGACGATCACGATCGCGTCGTCGACGAGGATGCCGATCGAGAAGATCAGCGCGAACAGCGTGATGCGGTTGAGCGTGAACCCGTAGAAGTAGAACACCGCGAGCGTGAGCGCGAGCGTCGCCGGGATCGCGAGCATCACGATCACCGACTCGCGGCGGCCGAGCGCGAACCAGATCAGCAGCGCGACGCTGATCACCGCGATGCCCATGTGAAGCAGCAGCTCGTTGCTCTTGTCGCTCGCGGTCGCCCCGTAGTCGCGCGTGATCGACAGCTGGACGTCGGCCGGGAGCACGGTGCCGCGCAGCCCGTCGAGCTTGCGCATCACGTCGGAGACGACCGAGACCGCGTTCTCTCCGGCGTGCTTGGCGACCGCGATCGTCACCGCGGGCGCGGTCGTGTCGCCGGTGCCGAAGCTGACGTACGTCGCGGGCTCCTCCGGGCCGTCGACGATCGCCGCGACGTCGCGGAGGAACACCGGGCGGCCGCCGGTGGCGCCGACGACGACGTCGCCGACGTCGCGCGCGGTCGCGAGCACGGTGCCGGCCTCGACGAGCAGCTCGCGGTTCTGGTTCGAGATCGCGCCGGCCGCGCGGCGCGCGTTGGCCGCGGTGAGCGCCTGCTCGATCGCGAGCGGCGCGAGCCGGCGCGCGGCCATCCGCTCGGGATCGAGCACGACCCGGACCTGGCGGCGCTCGCCGCCGATCAGCGTGACCTCGCTGACGCCCGTCACCTGCTTGATCTGCGCCTGGAGCTCCGCCGCGATGCGGCGCAGCTGGTAGCCGGAGTAGCGCTGGCTCGACAGCGTCGCGGCGAGCACCGGCACGTCGTCGATCGAGCGCACCTTGACCAGCGGCGGCGACGCGCCCTCCGGGATCAGGTCCATGTGCGCGGCGAGCTTCTCCTGCAGGCGCACGGTCGCGCGCTCCTCGTCCTCGCCGACCTTGAACCGCACGATCACGGTCGCGAGGCCCGGGCTCGAGGTCGAGTAGATGTACTCGACGCCGGGGATCTCCCACAGCAGGCGCTCGAGCGGCGTCGTCAGGCGCTGCTCCACCTCCTTGGCCGACGCGCCCGGCATCCGCACGAACACGTCGCTCATCGGCACGATGATCTGCGGCTCCTCCTCGCGTGGCAGGCGCCACACCGCGAACGCGCCGATCGCGATCGACCCGATCAGCAGCAGCGGCGTCAGCTTGCTGTGGATGAACAGGCGCGCGAGCCGCCCCGCGATGCCGAGCTTGCCCGCGGTCACCGCCGTACCTCGACGCGTGTCCCGTCGCGCAGCCGCAGCGGATCGGTCGCGACCTGCTCGCCCGGATCGAGCCCCGCGAGCACCTCGGTCCAGCCGTTCTGCGCCTCGCCGCGCGCGATCACGCGCAGGTGCGCGGCGCCGGACTCGACGACGTACACGCGGTCGAGCGCGCCGAGCGAGCTGATCGCGGTCGTCGGCACGACCAGCCGCGGGCGCGTCCCGCTCGCGAACCCGACGCGGGCGAACGTGCCCGGCTGCACGTGACCGGCGCTCGCCGGGAGATCGATCTTGACCGTGAACGCGCGCGACGCGACGTCGACGTTCGGCACGATCTCGCCGACGCTGCCGGTGATCGACGCGGGCATCCCGGCGATCTCGACCGACACCGGTTCGCCGAGCTGGATCGACGCCGCGCGCGACTCCTCGACGGCGGCCTCGACGCGCGAGCTCGCGCCATCGTCGAGCACGAGCAGCGGCATCCCGGGAGACGCGAGCGCGCCGGGATCGACGCGCCGCTCGACGACGCGACCCGCGAACGGAGCCATCACGCGTGCGTAATCGAGCGTCGCCTGGCTCTCGGCGACCGCCGCACGTGCCATCGCGATGCTCGAGCCGGCGCCGCGCAGCCGGGCCTCCGCGGCCGCGAGCTGCGCCTCGGCGACCCGCGCGCGGCTGTCCGCCTCGTCCATCTCCTGGCGAGGTACCGCGCCGCCCGCGAACAGCTTCGCGGTGCGGTCGCGCGACGTCCGCGCGAGCTCGGCCGCCGCGCGCGCCGCGTCGACGCTGCTCTCGGCCTCGACCCGCGCGTCCATCGCGTGCGCGAGCTCGGCGCGGTCGCGACCGGCGCCGGCGCGCGTGTCGTTCGCCTCGAGCTCGACGAGCAGCTGGCCGGCCTTGACCTGGTCGCCCGACCGCACCGCGACGGTGCGCACGTAGCCGGCGACCTTGCTCGTCACCGCGATCGTGCTGCGCCCGCGGACCGTGCCGCGCGCGCGGTAGAGGATCGCGAGCGGCTCCTCGTGGGCGGCGGCCACCGCGACCGCGACCGGCGCCTGGCGCACCGGCTCGCGCGCCTCGCGCCCGCCGCACGCGGCGGCGACCGCCGCGATCAGGGGAACAACGTGCCGCGCTCGCAGCGCGGGCTGAGCGCGAGCAGCTTCGCGAGCGGGCAGAACCGCGTGAACTGCGCCTGCAGCAGGTTGAGGCCGACGAACGCCGGCATGACGAGAAACCATTGGTTGATGGTGGTTGCAAGCACCACGCCGGTCAGCACGACCAGCGCCGCGAACACGAGCACGATCCGATCGATCGACATGACGAGCCTCCATGATGCGTAAGGCTCAGAGCCCCGCCGCGCCGAAAGGATTCGCCCGCCGCAGCGTTTGCGTCGCGCCCGCGGAATGGCTGATGCAGCGACGGCGATCGCCATGAGAGTCCATCACCTCCTCGCGTGCATCCTCGTCGCCGCGACCGCGTCCGCGACCGCGACGCCGATCCCCGAAGGCTATGACGAGCGCGTGCCGTACGGCCGCCACGAACGCGCGCGCCCTCACGGCGACCACGACTGGGTGATGCTCGCATCGCCGACCCCGACGCGGTACGGGACCGAGTACTTCATGGTCTCGCGCGACAGCGGCTGGGTGCGGACCTTGCGCGTCGACGCGACGTACGGCACCGTGGTGATCCGCAAGATCGAGGTCGTCACGCGCGACCACGTCTCCAAGACGGTCGTCGTCAACCGCCGCCTCGATCGGTTTCATCCGACGGCCTACGTCGACCTCGGCGTGCCGCGCCGGATCGAGCAGCTGATCGTGACGACGAACCGGCTGCCGCGCGGCACGTACGTGATCTACGGATCGCCCGCGCCGATCCCGGTCATCCGCGAGGTCGCGGCGCGCTGAACCGATCGCGCAGCCTTGGCGCCGGTTCGCGTGCGTCGCCACAGATTTGCGCTGCGCAGCTACAGGAACTGCATCACGACGAAGTAGCGGAACGTCACCGTCGACTCGCGCACGCGCAGGCCGACGCGGTCGCCGGTGAGCGTGGTGTCGGTGCCGGTGACCTGCTGGTCGACCCCTCCGTGGCCGGCCCGGCAGGTCATCGCGCCGCCGAGGTCGCCGACGCCGAGATCGGAGGCGGTCCACGCCGACGACGGCAGGCTCACCTGCTGCAGGAACGTCTGCGTCGCGCCGTTCTGGACCGCGAGCTCGAGGCGCGGTGTGGTGACGATGCCGCAGCGATAGAACGCGGGCGTCACCGGATCGAGGTGGACCAGCACGCCGCCGTTGGGCGCGGTGACCGCGCCGGTTCCCGCGACGACCGAGAGATGCGTGAGCGCGGCGACGTCGGCCGGCATCGCGACGTCGTAGTAAGCGATCGACGTGCTGCCCGCCGCGGAGAAGTCGCCGGTCAGCGTACCTCCCGCGATCGTCCATCCCGCTGGCAGCACCCAGCCCGTCGGCGACGGCTGGTTGAACCCTTCGAACAGGATGATGTGATCGACCGAGCCGGGGCGCGGATCGCACGCGTCGCCGACCGTGTCGTTGTCGCTGTCGACCTGGGTCGCGTTCGCGACGTGCGGGCAGTTATCGCAGACGTCGCCGCGGCCGTCGCCGTCCTCGTCGTACTGCTGCGGGTTGGCGATCGTCGGGCAGTTGTCGAGCGCGTCGTTGATGCCGTCCCCGTCGGTGTCGACCGCCGGGTTGCCGTCGGGCGCGGCGTCGGGCAGCGGAGGCGCCGGCGTGTCGGCGGGTGCATCGCGGGGAGCGTCGGCGAGCGCGCCGGTCGGGTGGATCTTGCAGACGTTGTCGACGTCGCACGTCTGGCCGTTCGGGCAGGCCCCACCCGGTCCGCACGGCACGTCGTCGTGCACGGTCGGCCCGTAACAGCCCGCCACCACGCACGCGAGCCACACGAGCGAGCGCCCCGTCATCACATCCAGGATCCTTCCCCTGGGGGAAGCACGTCAAGTACCGGCGACTACCGACAGCTGCGCTCGGCGAGATAGATGTCGTACCCGCCTGTTCCGCCGGCGCGGTTGGAGCTGAACACGATCGTCGTACCGTCGCGCGTGAGCGTCGGATCGACCTCGTCGCCGGTCGCGCCGGCGAGCAGCGGATCGAGCGTCGTCGGCGGCAGGTAGTCAGCGCCGCCGCGCAGCGACAGCGAGATCCGTTGCGTGCCGCTCTGGTCGCTGACGAGCACCATCGAGCTGCCGTCACCGGCGAGCGACGAGCAGCACTCGAACCCCGGCGTGTTGAACGACAGCGCGACCGGCGCGCCGAAGGCCGAGCTCGCCGACGGCCGGGTCGCGATGTAGAGGTCGGAGCTGCCCGCCCGCGTCGAGTTGAACACCATCGTCAGCGCATCCGACGTGACCGACGCCGCCGAGTCCGAGAACGCCGGGTCGTTCACGTTCGCGAGGATCTGGCCGCTCGCGAACTCCACGCTCGTGCTGGCGCGAACCGCGACGAACAGCTGCTGGTCCTTGCCGAGCGTCGTCGCGCTGTTCTCGAAGAACATCTGCAGGCCATCGTCGGTGATGAACGGATCGTCGGCGTTGCCCTGGGTGACGAGGTTGGCGAGCACGACCGGCGTGCCGAACAGGTCGGCCGGCGAGCCGCGGCTCGCGTGATAGATCAGCGTGTTGCCGCTGCGCCCCGAGCCGAAGTAGAGGTCGAGCTTGTCGTTCGACAGCCACGCGCCCCAGTCGTTGGCGCTCGAATTGATCTCGGCCAGCGCGCGCGGGGTCGCGAACGGGCCCCACGTGCAACCATCGCCGGGAGAGGCGACGTCGGCCGGCGGCGTGCCGAAGCCCAGCCGGCCGCACGCGGCGAGGAAGATGAGCGGGATGGTGCGGATCGTGCGATTCTAGTCCGATGGGCCGCTCCGCGGACGACGAACCAGCCACGGTACGGCTGGGCGGCGAGCGGCCGCGGGCGGGCAAGGACGGCCGCGATCGCGACGACACCGAGCCGATCGCGTTTGCGGACCAGCTGGAGGCGACCGTGCTGCCGCCGCGGTTCGAGCCGATCGCCGTGATCGGCAGCGGCGGGATGGGCCGCGTCGTCCGCGTGCTCGACCGCTCGCTGAACCGCGAGGTCGCGGTGAAGCTGCTGAAGCTGCAGCAGCTCGCCGACGAGCGGACGCGGCTGCGCTTCCTGCGCGAGGCGCGCGCGGCCGGCACGCTGCACCACCCGAACATCGTCACCGTCCACGACGTCGCGCCAGACGGCACGTACCTCGTCATGGAGCTCGTCGAGGGCGAGTCGCTGGCGGCGCGGCTGCGTCGCGACAAGCGGCTGCCGCTCGGCGAGGTGCGGCGAATCGGCGCGGCGCTGCTCGGCGCGCTCGCCGCGGCGCACGCCGCCGGCATCATCCATCGCGACGTCAAGCCGGCGAACGTCCTGATCGACGCGACCGGTGCGGTGAAGCTGACCGACTTCGGCGTCGCCTCGTTCGGCGACAGCGAGCTGACGAGCACCGGTCAGACGATCGGCACGCCGGCCTACATGGCGCCCGAGCAGCTGCGCGCGCGCCACGTCGACGAGCGCGCCGACATCTACGCGGCCGGCGCGACGCTGTTCGAGGTCGCGACCGGGATCCGGCTCAACAATGACAAGGAACAGGTCGGCGATCCCGAGCGCGCCGTCGTCGAGGCGACCGGCGATCGCGGCCTCGCACGCACGCTCGCGCGGGCGGTGCGCGAGAAGGAGACCGAACGGTTCGCGACCGCCGCGGACTTCTCTCGCGCGCTCGCGAACGAGGCCTCCGCGCGGCCGCGGCGGTGGCGCGTCTCGGTCGGCGCGCTCGCGGTGGCGATCGCGGCGGCACCGCCGGCGGCGGTGATGGTCGAGAGGTACGTGCACCGCAGCGCCGCGGTCGAGGTCGCGCCGCGATCGGGCCCGCTCGCGATCGCGATGCTGCCGTTCGAGAACCATGCCGGCGACCCACGCCTCGACTTCGCCGCCTCGGGCCTCGCGCACATGCTCGGCGATCGCCTCGGCCACGTCGAGCACGTACACGTGCTCGGCTACTACCGCGTGCGCGATCGCGTCACCGATCCGGACGGGTCGCTCGCGGCGTGGCGCGACGCCGCGCGCAAGCTCGGCGCGCAGCTCGCGATCCGCGGCGAGATCACGCCGGTCGGCGACCACGTGCGCGTCGCCGTGATCGTCGAGCGCGCGGACGGCACGCAGGTGCGGCAGATCGAGCGCGAGGTCTCGATCGATCGCGTCCCGGAGGCCGTCGAGGCGCTCGCGCCCGAGATCGCGAGCATCGCGGTCGGCGCACCGTCCGCGCTGCACGCCGCCGCGCCGCACGGCTTCGAGATCGAGCGCGAGCTGCAGCTCGGCATCGCGGCGTTCGAGCGCCAGGACTTCGACGAGGCGGCGAGCCACCTGACCGCGGCCGTGGCGCGCGACGACTCGGTCGCCGAGGCGCACTACTACCTCGCCATCCTCGACTGGTGGCGCGTCGGCAGCGACGGCGGCCACATCGACCGCGCGCTCGCGGGCCGGCTCGAGCCGACCGAGCGCGATTTTCTCGTCGGCCTGAAGATGCTGATCGATCTCGACTACCCGCGCGCCGTCGACTACTTCCGCGACCTCGCGAAGCGCGCGCCGGAGCACCGCGACGTGCACTACGGCCTGTTCGAGGCCCTGTTCCACGGCGGCTATCCGCAGGAGGCGATGGACGCGTACCTGCGCCTGCACGAGCTCGCGCCGAGCTTCATGGTCGGCGGCGAGCACGCGATGCTGTACTACCTGACGCGCGGCGACGCCGGCGGCATCGCGTGGATCCAGCACAACTGGCAGCCGCCCGCCGACGAGCGCGCGGTGTGGATCGCGCGCTCGCTGGTGGCGCAGCGCCGGCCGAGCGATGCCGTCGCCGCGCTCGAG
>JBLMXA010000104.1:0-6251 GCA_050257515.1 Acidobacteriota bacterium
TTTCAACATCGCCTTGGCGTCTGTCTTGGCGTGCATGGCGTCTTGGCGGCCCATCACCGGGCTACTTGTCGTTCGCGACGCGCACGCGGGCGATCAGCTCGCGCAGCTCGGGGTCCTCGACCTTCGCGGCGGCCTCGAGGATCTCGCGCAGCGCGGCGCCGGTCGCGGGCGGGAACGGGCCGCGCGGGGGAGGCGGCGGGCGGCGCGCGGCCGGGCGGACCGTCGGCGCGCGGCGGCGACGCTCGCCGGCGAGCACGAAGCGGATGTCGTCGAACAGGCGCGGCATGCCGAGCTTGTCGAGCAGGTCGGACACGATCTTCGGGCGCAGCAGGCGCAGCTCGTGGAGCCACGACGACGTCGCGACCTCGACGATCAGCGTGCGGTCGAGGATCGCGTCGGGACGCGTGCGCGCGCCGACCTTGTCGCCGACGAACGCCGGCCATTCGGCGAACAGCCGCTCCTCGCGGATGTCGAGATCGAGATGGTGGTGATCGACGACACGCTGGACGAGCTCGCGCATCTGCGCCGAGCCGCGCGCGCGCTCGAAGCGGTCGCGCGTCACGACGCGCGCAGGCGGCGGATCAGCTCGCGGAGCCGGCGATCGCCGTCACCGTCGCGGCTGACGAAGCGCAGGCCCGAGCCGCCGGTCGGCGCGTGGTAGCTGACACGGCCGGCGATCGCGATCGGGGCGGCAGCACCGGGCGGCGTCAGCTCGAGCGTGAGCTCGGTGTCGAGCGGCAGCGGCTGGAGCGTCGTCAGCAGCGCGCCGCCGACGCCGATCTCCGAGATCGCCGAGTCGACGAACGTCGGACTATTGGCCAGGCGATACCTGCAGGCGAACTGCACCGGCAGGCGGTGATGGCGGCGGCGAGCGACGTCGGTCCGCTTGCCGGACAGCACCTCGTGCAGGAACGTCAGCTTCGTCTGCTCTTCGGTGTCGAGCTGCACGGTGGCACCGGCGCGCACGCGCATCCGCGGCAGCGCGGGCCGCCAGGTCTGCACGTTGCCGCGGATCAGCACCTTGTTCGGCAGCAGGTTCGACGACACCTCGACGATCACCTGCTGACCCGACTGCAGCTCGTCGGTGGTCGGCACGAAGATCGGCTCCGCCACCGTTTCGCTCGGGGCGAGCTCCTTCCATTCGTCGGCCGACTTGATGCGGAGGCGCAGGATGACCATCGATCGAATCGACCCTAGCACCGACGGGGGCGCGCGCGCTACTTCGACCGCCGCTGCTGCACATTGCTACAGAAAAGTTCAGCGCCCCCGGAACCGTAGCGCCCACACCTTCAGCAAGGCCTCGACGAAGATCGCGCGCGACATCTTCGACTGCCCGACGCGGCGGTCCTCGAACACGATCGGGGTCTCGACGAGCTTCAGGCCGCGCCGCAGGGCGCGATACTTCATCTCGATCTGGAAGCTGTAGCCGTTGGAGGTGATCGAGGGCAGGTCGATCGCCTCGAGCGCGCCGCGCCGCCAGCACGCGAACCCCGCGGTGACGTCGCGGACGCCGATCCCGAGCACGGTTCGCGCGTAGAACCCGCCGCCGCGCGAGATCAGCTTGCGCCCGAGGCCCCAGTGGACCGTCCCGCCGCCGGGGACGTACCGGGAGCCCACGACGACGTCGGCGCCGCCCTCGGCGAGCGCGAGCATGTGCGGCAGGTACTTCGGATCGTGGCTGCCGTCGGCGTCCATCTCGAACAGGTAGTCGAAGCCGTGGTGCAGCCCCCACCCGAAGCCCTCGATGTACGCGGTGCCCAGGCCGAGCTTGCCCGCGCGGTGCATGACGTGAATGCGCGGCTCGGCGGCCGACATCTCGTCGAGCAGGGCGCCCGTGCCATCGGGCGAGTTGTCGTCGACGAACAGCAGCTCCACCGCGGGGAGCGCGGCGAGCAGGCGCTCGGCGATGCCGGCGACGTTGTCGCGCTCGTTGTAGGTGGGGACGACGATCAGGGCCTTGGCCACCGCGCGGACGATAGCGCTATGCTTCCCGGGGTGCGATCCCGGCGCGCGTGGATCTACGTACTGTCCGTGCTGGCGCTGCTCGTGCCGGCGGGCGGGATCGCCTACCTCGGCGCGGTGTCGTATCGCGACGAGAAGGGCGCGGTGTCGGCACAGAACGAGCGTCAGCGCGAGGCGGCGCAGGTGATCGCCGCGCGCATCGATCGCGCGATCGTCGCCGCGCTCGACGCGCTCGACCGCGGCCAGCACGACGCGCCGCTCGCGCGCTACGCGTTCTCGCTCGACGCCGACGGCCGGCTGCGCTCGCCGCGCCCCGCGCCGGCGGCAGGCCCCGAGCCCGCGCTCGACCGCGCCGGCGGCTGCACCGGCACGCTCGAGGACTGCGTGCGCGAGGTGTCGACCCGGCAGGGTCGGATCGCGAAGCTCCACGCGGCCGAGCGCGCCGAGGCGTGCGCGGGCGAGGCGTGCGCCGCGCGCCTGCGCGAGGCGCAGCGGCTGTACACCCAGCTCGCCGCGTCCGACGACAGCGGTCACGTCGCGCTGCTCGGCCTCGCGCGCGTCTACCGCCGGCTCGGCGACGCGCCGCGCGCGGCCGCGACACTCGACGAGCTCGACCGCCGCTATCCGGAGCGGAGCCTGGACGGCGTGCCCGTGCGGCTCGTCACCGCCGCGCTGCGCGCCGAGGCCGCCGGACCGGGCGCGATGCTCGCGGTCGCCGAGGGCGTGCTCGCCGGCGCCTACAACGTCGATCCGGTCGCCCAGCTCGGGGTCGTCACGCGGCTCCGCGGCGAGCTCGAGCGCGCGAAGCTCGCGCCCGCGCTCGCGAGCCGGGTCGCCGCGCTCGGCGAGCGGATGGCCGAGCTGCGCGGCGAGGCGCGTGCCGCGGCCGGGCTCGCCGACGACATCGCCGAGGTCGGGCGCAGCGCGCAGCCGACCTGGCGCGGCCGCGCGTCGACGCGCCAGCCGTCGCGCACGCTGATCTTCCGCCGCCGCGCCGACGGCGGCACCACCGGCATCGCGGTCGACGCCGCGATGCTCGAGGACGCGGCCGGCCACGATCCCGGCGACGAGGTCGCCAAGGACGTCCGCGCGATCGTGCTGCCCGCGGGCGCCCAGCCGCCGGCAGCGCTGCGGCCGCTCGCGCAGGTGCCGCTCGGCGAGGCGCTGCCGCACCTCGCGCTCGCGCTCGTCAACCCGGCGAGCGATCCCGACCCGCTCGACGAGGTGATCCGTGCGCGGTCGCGGCGCCACGTCGTGCTGACCAGCGCGCTCGCGCTCGCGCTCGGCCTCGGGCTGCTCGCGACCATCCGCGGGGCGGCCCGCGCGCGCGAGCTCGCGCAGCTCAAGAGCGACTTCGTGTCGACGGTGTCGCACGAGCTGAAGACGCCGCTGACCTCGATCCGCATGTTCGCCGAGATGCTCGACCACGGCGTCGCGCAGGGCGATCCCGACAAGATGCGCCGCTATCAGAGCGTGATCATCCAGGAGAGCCAGCGGCTCGGCCACCTGATCGCGAACCTGCTCGACTACGCGCAGATCGAGCGCGGCACGCGCCGCTACACGCCGAGCCGCGAGCGCATCGGCCCGCTCGCGAAGCACGCGGTGACCACGTTCGACAGCCTGCAGGGCCCCGAGACCGGCGCACGCAATCGCATCAGCGTCGACGTGTCTCCCGAGGCGATGGCGGCCGAGGCCCTCGTCGATCGCGACGTCGTCGTCCAGGCGGTGCTCAACCTGCTCGCGAACGCGGCGAAGTACGGCGGCAGCGAGCAGCCGATCGAGGTCGGCTGCGGCGCCGACGAGCTCGCCGCGTGGATCAGCGTGCGCGATCACGGCCCGGGCATCCCGCCGCACGAGCAGGCGCGGATCTTCCGCGAGTTCTATCGCGCGCCCGAGGCCTACCGCTCGGGCGTCGAGGGCACCGGCCTCGGCCTCGCGCTCGTCAAGCGCCACGTCGAGGCGCTCGGCGGCACGGTCGAGGTCGCGTCGGCGGTCGGCGAGGGCGCCACGTTCACGATCCGGCTGCCGCGGGTGGCCGCCGGGGAGGCCGCATGACGCGCATCCTGGTGGTCGAGGACGATCCGTCGATCCGCATGGGCCTCGAGGACACGCTGACGGCCAAGGGCTACGAGGTCGACGCCGTCGGCAAGGGCGGCGAGGGTGCCGAGCGCGCGACCTCCGGCCGCTACGACCTGCTCGTGCTCGACGTCATGCTGCCCGACCTCGACGGCTTCGAGGTGCTGCGGCGCGTGCGCGGCGCGCGCGGCGCCGTGCGCCGGCTGCCCGTGATCATGCTCTCGGCGCGCGGCGCGGAGCTCGATCGCGTGCGCGGCCTCGAGCTCGGCGCCGACGACTACGTCACCAAGCCGTTCTCGCTGATGGAGCTGCTCGCGCGCGTCGCGTCGGTGCTGCGGCGCGCGCACGGCGAGACCGCCGAGCCGATCGCGCTCGCGTTCGGCGACATCACGATCGATCTCGTCGGCCAGGTCGCGACCCGCGGCGGCAAGCGGATCGAGCTGCCGAGCCGCGCGTTCGCGATCCTCAAGGTGTTCGCGCGCCGGCCGGGCGAGGTCGTGTCGCGCGACGTGCTGCTCGACGAGGCGTGGGGCTACGAGGACTACCCGAACACGCGCACGGTCGATAACCACCTCGTCAAGCTGCGGCGCGCGCTCGAGGACGAGCCCGAGCGGCCGCGCTACCTGGTGACGATCCACGGCGCCGGCTACAAGCTCGATGTTCCTCGGGAAGCGGTGCGCTGGGCGGGGGATCGCGAGCCGTCGTGACGAGATCGTGACAACCTTTTGCGAGAGCGTGACACCCGGGTGCGAAGCGGAGATTCGCCGAGCCCGCCGTCTTGATACCAAGGACGTGGGCGAGGCGATGGCGTCGGCATCAGGGTTCCTATCATCCGGTGGGAGTCGCCCTGGTGCCGGCGCCGCGCCGGTTTTTCGGAAGAATGAGCCGCCAAGCCGCCGAGGCGCCGAGACAGACGCCAAGGTGTTTTTTCGCGCGCGCTTCGCGCGCGAAGAATCGTTCTTGGTGTCTGTCTTGGCGTGCATGGCGTCTTGGCGGCTGACCCTCTTGGTCGTGCTCGTCGCGGCCTGCGGCGACGATTCGCCCGCGCCGAGGAGCGCCGTGCCGGCGCCCGCGCGGGTGGCGGCGGCCGATCCGGCGGAGGGCATCACGACCGAGCTCGACGGGGTCGCGCCCGAGCTCGACGTCGGGCTGCTGGCGGAGCTCACCGGCGACACCGCCTCGGCGGCCTCCGCCTACGAGCAGGTGCTCGCCGCGCCCGAGGCGCCCGCGGCGGTCGCGGCGCGCGCGGCGCTCCACCTCGCGCGGCTGGAGGCGAGGGCAGGCAAGAGCCGCCGCGCGCTCGAGCTCGGCGCGCGAGCCGCGGCGCTCGCGCCGAGCGACGTCGCGATCCAGGACGGCATCGCGCAGGTGCGCGCGGACGTCGTCGCGGCGAGCGGCACCGGCGAGGTGCGCGGTCCCCCCGTCGGCACGACGTTGCCCGGCGTCGATGCCAAGCTCGCCGACGCGTTCGCCGCGGCCGAGCGCGCGCTCGTGCAGGTCCACGCGCAGCGGCCGCGGCTCGTGATCGAGGCGCTGTCGGCCTCGATTCGCAACCAGGAGGACGCGTACGAGTCGGTCGCGGCGAAGTACCGCGCGATCGCCGATCACGGCGGGGTCGCGCAGGTGGCGTGCGAGTACCGCATCGGCAGCCTGTACCAGGACCTCGGCCTGGGCCTGTTGTTCGAGCCGCTGCCGCCCGAGCTCGACTCGTCGGTCGCCGCCGGCCTGCGCCGCGTGCTGCGCGGCCGCGCGCTCGCGTACCTCAAGCGCGCCGCGGCGGCGTACCGCACGAGCCTCGCGGGCTCGCCGCTGCCCGATGCCGAGCTGTGGCGGCTCGCCGCCGACAACGACCTGCGCGGCACGCTCGACATCCTGCGCGCCGCCGGCGAGCCCGAGGCCCCGTGATCGCGGTGTCGATCGACGGCGCGCCCGTCGCGCCCGAGCACGCGACGATCTCGGTGTTCGATCGCGGCCTGCTCTACGGCGACGGCCTGTTCGAGGTGCTGCGCACGCTGCGCGGGCAGCCGGTGTGGCTCGCCGAGCACCTCGCGCGCCTCGCCGAGGCGGCACGCGAGCTCGCGCTGCCGCTGCCCGGGCCGCTCGCCGGCTGGATCCGCGCGACGATCGCGCGCGCCGGCGACGTCGATCACCGCGTCCGCGTGATCGTGACGCGCGGCCCGGGCGCGCTGACCGCGCGGCCTGCCACGCTGACC
>JBLMXA010000105.1:0-3614 GCA_050257515.1 Acidobacteriota bacterium
GGGCATCTCCGGGGCCTACGTCGACGTCCAGCTCGCCGTCGACGCGGAGGGCAACATCAACTTCGTCAACGCGCTCGACAGCGATCTCGGCTCGAGCGGCCAGGGCTGCGTGCTCGACGTCCTGCGCGCGGTCCGCTTCGCCGCGGGCCCCGCCGCGACCTGGCGCGAGCGGATCGAGCTCTAGAAGCGCACGCCGAGCGTCACGCGCGCGCTGCGGTACTGGCCGCCCTGCAGGAGCGGGTTCCACCACAGATCCGGGACGAGCGTCGTGTCGGAGTCGATCGTGCGATCGCCGATGCGCGCGTCGGCGCCGATCACGAGCCCGCCATCGGCGCGGTACTCGAGGCCGAGGCCGGCCTCGAGGTGGTGCGCGGCGACGTCGCCGTACGTCGCGCTCGCGCGATCGAGGCCGGCGCCCGCGAGCAGGATCGGCACGAGGTGGCCGCTGGCGCCCAGATCGAGCACCGCGAGCGCGTCGACCGTCTTGACGTCGGCGTTCTGCATGCGGTCGCTGACGTCGATCCGCGCGACCTCGAGCTGCGCGGCGAGCCGCGGCGTCAGCGCGAGGCGGCCGAACACGCTCTGGCTGTGGTCGGGCGACTGCGCCGACATCGCCTCCTCCTGCGTGAGGCCGAGGCTCGCGCCCGCGGTGATCGGGCCGGCGTGCGCGAGGCCGGGCAGGGCGAGCAGCAGCGCGGCCAGCAGGGATCGCATGCGCGTGCGCAACAGCACGCCGCGTGCCGGGCGCAACCGCGCGAAACCGCGGCGTCGCCCCTCGAAAATCCGAGGCCTACATCGTCGGGCACGACGGATCGGTGGTGACCGACACGTCGTCGAGCGCGATCGTCTCGGCCGCGAACGCGGTGCCGCAGGTGCCGCTGACGTTCGAGTCGAGGAACATCGAGAACGCGGCCGGGCGGCCGGTCTGGTTCGGATCGAGGCACGCGATGCCCTGATGCCACGAGCCGTCGCGCACGGGCGTGAACGTGCCCTTGTAGCTCGGCACGAAGAACCCGGTGTTGTTGCCCTGCGGGAACCGGTACCAGAACGCCACCGCGGGGCCGGCGCTCGCGGTGCCGGCGGGGATCACGACCGGATCCTGGAGGCCCGCCGCGCCGCAGATCTGCGCCACCCGCAGCTGGAGGTCGTGGGCACCGCCGTGCGCGACCGCATCGGCGACGACGCCGACCGTGCCGCCGTAGCCGCTCGACACGCCGACGAGCGACAGCCCCGACTCGAAGCCGCCGTCGGCGATCGCCGGATCGCTGCCGCACGCCGGGTCGTTGCCCAGCGTGATCTCGTCGACGATCGCCTCGTCGCTGAACGGGTCGGTGCACGTGCCGCTGCCGCCGGGCGTCACGCTCGCGAGCAGCTGGAACACGCCGCCGCGCATGTACGCCGGGATGCAGTAGCGTTCGATCGTCGGCGCGTTGCCGCCCGACAGCGCGAGCAGCTTGCCGTCGAGCTGGATCGACAGGTAGCTCGCCGACGTCGAGTGGTAGACCGACAGCACCGGCGAGCCGGTCGCGTCGGCGAGCGGGATCGAGACCTGGTCGGTCGCGCTCGCGTAGTCGCAGCGCTGCGTCGCGTACAGGCGGATGCCCTGGCTGTTGTTGTAGCCGCGGTTCGCGACGTAGCCGGCGAACGTGCCGTCGTTCGCCGTCGACGTGCTGGTCGCGAACAGCCAGCCGGTCGTGCCCTCGGCGTCGCCGTTGAGCGCGGTCCCCGGGTCGGGGCACTCGCCCGCCATCGCGGGCAGGATGTCGACGTGATCGAGCGACAGCGCGTCCTGGAACCCGCAGAACTGATCGAAGTCGTAGGCCGCCACCGGGACCATCGCGCCGGGCCCGCGCGACGACTCCGGCGCGTACTGCGCGGGGCCCAGGCACGCGCGCATCGACACGAAGCCAAAGAACGACAGCGGGCCCTGGTGCCAGATCGGCCCGATGCCGACGGTCGCCGCGATCTGCTGCTGCGGCTTGTTGATGCTGCCCTCGTACGTCGCCACCGTGACGAGCGGCTCGGCGCGCGACAGCCGCGGCATCATCACCTGCTGGGTGACGCCGCTGTCGCTCGTGCACGCCGGGTCCGTGATCTGCGCGGCGCCGGGATCGACCTGGCCGGCGAACGCGGTGTCGATCGTCGTCGTGCCGACGAGCGTCCACGCCTGCGTCGTCGTGAAGCCGGGGTTCGCGACGACCCCGCTCCACGCGCACGCGCCGGTCGTGTCCTTGGTGTAGCCGGCGGCGCACTGACACGTCCGCGACGTCACCATGTCGACGCACACCTGGTGCGTGCCGCAGTCGGTGTCGAGCTTGCACTCGCAGGTGCCGGTGCACGGATCGGCGTCGGGGCCGCCGGCGCCGGCGTCGGGGGCGAGGTCGTGGATCCCGAGGATGGCGTTGCAGCCGCCGATGACGACGACCAGCGCGAGCCCGACGAAGCTCCGCCACATACCCTCATCGTATCGTAGAATCGTCGGGGTGTACGAGCCGGGCACCTTGCTGGCGGGCAAGTACCGGGTCGTTCGTACGATCGGCCGCGGCGGCATGGGAGTCGTGCTCGAGGCCGAGCACGTCGATCTGCGCACGCACGTCGCGCTCAAGCTGCTCGCCGAGCAGTACCTGAAGCGCCCGCACGTGATCGAGCGGTTCCTGCGCGAGGCGCGCGCGTGCGCGATGCTGCGGAGTGACCACGTGTGCCGCGTGCACGATGTCGGCCGTTTCGACGACGGCCAGCCGTACATGGTGCTCGAGCTGCTCGACGGCTTCGATCTCGCGCGCGTGCTGCGCGCGAGCGGCCCGTTCGCGGCGGCGATGGCCGCCGACTACATCGTGCAGGCGTGCGACGCGATCGGCGAGGCGCACGCCGCCGGGATCGTGCATCGCGATCTGAAGCCGTCGAACCTGTTCGTCACGAAGCGCCGCGACGGCAGTGCGCTCGTCAAGGTGCTCGACTTCGGCGTCGCGAAGGCGCAAGGCGAGGGCGACTTCAGCCTCACGAACACCGACAGCGTCGTCGGCTCGCCGCACTACATGGCGCCCGAGCAGCTGCGCTCCGCGAAGGCCGCCGACGCGCGCAGCGACATCTGGTCGCTCGGCATCATCCTGCACGAGCTGGTCGCCGGCCGGCCGCCGTTCTCCGGCGAGACGCTCGTCGATCTCGCCGTGCACATCGCGTCGCAACCGCCGGAGCTGCCGACCGGCGTGCCTTCCGGCTACGCCGCGGTCGTCGCGCGCTGCCTGTGCAAGGATCCGGCCGCGCGGTTCCAGACCGTGCGCGAGCTGTGCGACGCGCTGCAGCCGTTCGCGCGCGCGTCGATGCCGACCTTGCCGTCGATCGAGATCCCCGCACCGCCCGCGCTGCCCGAGCCGACGACGCTGCGCGCCGCCTCCGGCGTCGTCGAGGCGCTGCCACCGCGGCGTCGCCGCCGCGCGCTCGTGATCGGCAGCGTCGCCGCGATCTCGCTCGGCGTCGCCGCCGCGCTGATCGTCGGCGGCAGCGGCTCGAGCGATCCCAGGCCGGCGGCGTCCGCTTCACCGTCACCGTCACCGTCACCGCCACCGCCACCGCCACCGTCACCGTCACCGTCACCGTCACCGTCACCGTCACCG
>JBLMXA010000106.1:0-3590 GCA_050257515.1 Acidobacteriota bacterium
GCGTACGCGAGCGCGCTCACCGAGAAGCAGGCGAGCGACCTGCGCGCGCTGCTCGACGACCGCGATCCCGACGTGCGCGCCGCGGCGTGGGCGCGCGAGGCGCAGCTCCACGTGGATCCCGAGCACGACGCGCGCGCGGCGGGCGATCCTTCGCCGCAGGTCCGGCTCGCCGCCTTGCCGCTCCTCGACCCCGGCAAGCTCGCGAACGACGAGTCCTTCGACGTCCGCCTCGCGACGGACCTCGCCTCTGCACGCCGGAGCTCGCGCACGGCCGCCGAGCCGGGCGTGCTGTACTACCTCGGCCACGACGACGAGCCTCACCTGCTCGAGCGTGCCCGGATGGCGCTGCTCTGGTTGCTCGCGACCTGATTCCGCGCCACGATCAGGCCGTGCACCTCCGCCCGCTCCTCCTGCTCGCCGCGCTCGGCGGCGCCGCCCGCGCGGGGGACCATCCCGGGCGCGTCATCCGCATCGAGCGGCCGGCCAGCCGCGAGGTGTTCGTGCCGGCGGGCTCGTTCTGGATGGGCGTGACGGACAAGCAGGCCGAGGACGCCGCCGAGAAGTGCCACGACGCGTTCGAGCCGCCGCGCGGCGAGCCGGCACGCTTCATCCAGACGCCGAGCGGGGTGACGCGCGGCTTCTGCGAGCGCTACGCCGAGGAGCTCGACAAGATGAAGCCGCGCGAGGTCACGCTGTCGGCGTTCGCGATCGATCGCGACGAGGTGACCGTGCGCGACTACCGCGCGTGCGTGGTCGCCGGCGGTTGCGCGATCGACGCGCTCGTCGACGGCGACGAGCGCTACATGCGCGACGAGTGGCCGATGGTCAACGTCACGTGGGGCGAGGCGCGCGAGTTCTGTCGCTGGCGCGGCGGCCGGCTGCCGAGCGAGGCAGAGTGGGAGCGCGCCGCGCGCGGCGACGACGCGCGCACGTGGCCATGGGGCGACGTCGAGCGCCCGCACGACTTCAACCACGGCCAGCCGCGCGCCGAGTCGATGCGCGACATCGACCGCTTCCAGAACCTGTTGCTCGGCGATCCCGACGCGAGCGACGGCACGCCGATCCTCGCGAAGCCCGGCAGCTACCCGTGGAGCGACGGCCCGTACGGCACGCACGACCAGGCCGGCAACGTCGCGGAGTGGACGGCGGACGCGCGCGGCGCCACCGACGCGACGCTCGGCTACGCGGGGCTGCCGAACGTCAACCCGCGCCGCGACTGGGACCCGAAGGACCCCCAGGGCTACGTCGTCCGCGGCGGGTCGTGGCGGCAGCCCGCGTTCCTCGGCCACGTCAACCTGCGCGATCCGTTCAGCCTGCAGCCGAGCGACATGATGTACAAGGCCGACCGGCGGTTCAGCCACGTCGGCTTCCGCTGCGCGCGCAGCCTCTAGTCGATCACGCTGGCGTCACGCGGGGCGTCGGTCGGGGCATCGCGCGGAGCGTCGATCGGGACCGTCGCGTCGATGCCGCCGGTCGTCATGTCCGTGCACGTGCCGGTCGCCTGGCTGCACACGAGCGGATCCTGGCAGTCGGCGGTGATCTGGCAACGGTCGCCTTTGCCCTGCTTGCACGCGGCAACCACGAGAACGAGTAGCATCCACTTCTTCACGACTCAGCCTCCTCGAGCGGGGGGACGTCGATCCACTCGACCTTCGTCACCTCCAGCTCGCGCTTGCCCTTGGGGCTCTGCACGGTGACGGTGTCGCCGATCTCCTTGCCGATGAGCGCGCGCGCGACCGGCGCGCCGATCGAGATCCGGCCCTTCTTGATGTCGGCCTCGTGCTCGCCGACGATCGTGTAACGCTGTTCTTCGCCGCTCTCGGTGTCTTCGATGGTCACGGTGGCGCCGAATTTGACTCTCGACCCCGACAACTTGGTTGGATCGATCACCTCGGCGAGTGCGGTTTTTGCCTCGAGCTCGCGGATCTTGGCCTCGATCAGGCCCTGTTCTTCCTTGGCGGCGCTGTAGTCGGCGTTCTCCGACAGATCGCCGTGGCCCCGCGCGATCTCGATCGCGCGGCTGTTCGCGATGCGGTCGACGTTCTTCAGCTTCAGCAGCTGCGCCTTCATCGACGCATAACCCGCTGGGGTCATGGGGTATTTGTCGCTCATGACCCGTCGATTCGTACCCCCATCGCCCTCGCACCGCAAGCGCGGCTAGCAGCCGTTGCAGCCAACGGGGCTCGTGCTGCACAGCCCCGATCCGTTGACGCAGGCCGCGCCCATGCGCCCGGTCGGGCACGAGTTCGCGCCGCAGTCGCCGCTCGCGCAGTTGACCTGGCACCCGCACGAGCTCGCGCAGTTGATCGCGCCGCACGCGGCGGTGCCCTGGCACGTGATCGAGCACTGGTCCGGACCGCACACGATGTCCCCGCACGCTGCGTCGCCGCTGCAGTTGATCGCGCACGAGAACCCGGCAGGGCAGGTGATGTCCTGACCGCCCGACGTCACGAGGATGTTGCACTGCGTGCCGGTGCACGACGTGCACGGCGTGGGGCACGAGCCGGCGGCGCTCGTCACGCAGTAGCCCTCGATGCACGTCCGCCCGTTGTTGCAGTCGTTGCTCGTCGTGCACGCGAGCGAGTCGGTCTTGCGCGATACCGTGCACGCCGCGAGGACCGCGAGGACGAGACCGATCCGAGTCATGGGCAGTGCGAGCACGCGGGCTTCACGGTGGAGTCGCACAGCGTGCCGTTGACGCACGGGTTCGCGCCTGCCACCGGGCACGTGTTCGTACCACAGTCACCGGTCGGGCACGTGACATCGCACTTGCACGAGCTGACACAATCGATCGTGCCGCACGCCGCGCTGCCGCCGCTACACGTCGCGGCGAGCGCTCCCGTGCCCGAGGTGATGTTGCCGCACGCGTTCGAGCCCATGCACGACACCGTCGCCGAGCCTCCGTCGGTCGTGATGTCGCCGCACGCCGCGCTGCCGCCGCTGCACGAGATCCCGCACGCGCCGAGCCCGCACGTGACGCCGAGGCACGCCGAGCCGCCGCTGCAGATCGCGCTGCCGCCGCCGGCGCCGAGCGAGATGCTGCCGCAGCTGGCGCTGCCGAGGCAGTTGACGTCGCACTTGCCGCCCGTGCAGTTGATGTTGCCGCACGCCTCGGTCGTGCCGTTGCCGTCGCACGTGATGTGGCAGGTGCCGACCGTGCAGTTGACGTTGTTGCACGCGCCGACGGTGCCGCACGTCAGCTTGCACGACAGCGACTGCGTGCAGTTGACGTCTTGGCACGCACCGGCGCTCGCGCAGCCGATCACGCAGTTCCAGCCCGCCGGGCAGGCGATGTTGCCGCTGCCGGTGCCGGTGATGTTGCAGGTCTTCGTCTGGAAGTTGCACGCGGTGCCCGGGCACACGTCGGGGCAGATCGCGGCGTCGATCGGCGCGTCGGGGCCGGCGTCCCTGAACGTGCCGACGACGCAGTAGCCCTGCGTGCACACGCGGCCGGCGCCGCACGTCGCGGAGCTCGCGCACGTGAGCCCGTCGGTCTTGCGATCGACGGTGCAGCTCCACATCAACGCGATCGCGAGCGACAGTCCCGCGAGCGCGCCGACGACGGCGTGTCTCACCAGTGGCCTCCGACG